>JAZFTL010000163.1:0-8665 GCA_036446675.1 Thermoanaerobaculia bacterium | reverse complement strand
CAGGTCGACTTCAATGTGTTCTGAGTTCTTTTCTTTCTTACCATGGCGCCAACTGTACGGTCGCCTGCAACTCGAGTCAACTGGCACCGATTACATACCCAATTCAAAGCCGCGATGAAGCCTCTAAACGCTTCCACATGGGTCCGTCAGTATCGCCTCTGTCGCGTCTCTTGGCGGTCGGCCAAGAGGTCGGCGCGCAGCGGGTTGTTGGCAGCATTTGTGTTGAGTCCATCACTTCCAGGCGCTGCAGCTAGCCCGAACTCCGCCGCAATCTCCGCTCCCGAAGTCTCCGCATCCTCCTTTGACATTGTCTTCGAGGACGTTTCGAAAACCGCCGGAATCCGTTTCCACCATGAGCGGGCGGCGTCGGTGGAGAAGCTCTACCTCGAAACCATGGGGGCCGGTGTGGGCTGGATCGACTACGATGAGGACGGCCTGCTCGACGCATTCTTTGTAAACAGCGGTGCTACTCCCCATTTTCAGCCCTCCAGTCCGCCGCAGCCGGCTCTCTACCGTAACCTCGGAGACGGCACGTTCGTTGATGTTACGGTTCGAAGCGGGCTGTCGGTCGGCCCTGGTTATTTCTTCTTCGGGGTCGCCGTGGCCGACTACGACAACGACGGCGACTCCGACCTTTACGTGTCCGGGTATCGGCGCTCGCTCCTCTATCGCAACACCGGTCACGGCACTTTCGAAGATGTCACCAACGCTGCCGGCGTGGCAAACGAGGGTGACTGGGCCACCGCCGCCGGCTGGTTCGACTACGACCGCGACGGCAAGCTCGATCTGCTCGTCGCCAACTATGTGCAGTATGACGTCGAGCACAATGTGGTCTGCGGTGACTCGGCTCCGGGGCGGCGTGCCTATTGTCATCCCGACAGTTTCCTCGGCACTTCGCCTCGGCTCTATCGCAACAACGGCGACGGCACTTTTGCCGATGTCACCGCCGGCGCCCAGCTGGTCAATAGTGATGGCAAGAGCTTGGCGGTAGCGCTCGTCGATCTGGACGATGACGGTTGGACCGACATCTTCATCGCCAACGACACCCAGCGTAATTTTGTCTACTTCAACAACGGCGATGGCACTTTTACCGATGCGAGCTACCTCTCGGGCGCCGGTTTCAGTGAAGATGGAAAGGCCGAAGCGGGGATGAGCGCAGGAGCGGCCGACATCGACGGCGACGGTGATATCGACCTCTTCGTCAGCCATCTCGATTTCGAACTGGATCGCCTCTACCTCAACGAAGGGGAGCGACTCTTCGTTGATTCGACTATCGCCGCGGGCCTGGGCACGACCAATATCCTGAACAGTAGTTTCGGCGCTCAATTTCTCGACGCCGACAACGACGGGGCGCGCGATCTGCTCGTGGTCACCGGGCACATTATGGACAACATCGCCATCTACCACGCCGGGGTGACCCACGCCGAAGTCAAGAAGCTCTACCGGAATCTCGGCACTGGGACGTTCGCCGATGTAAGCGAGACCCAGCCTCCGGCCTTTCTCGAGCCCCGGGTAAGCCGTGGCCTCGCCGTGGGCGACTACAACAACGACGGGTTCCCTGATTTCCTCGTCAACAACAATGGCGAATTGGGACAGCTGTTTAGGAATTCAGCTGTGGAAGGCAGGCACTGGCTCGGGGTCAGGCTGCGCGGCAGCGAGAGCTCAATGGACGGCCGAGGAGCTAGGTTGCAGCTTGTGGCCGGTTCGCACGTCAGCTACGATCAGGCCATGGGCGGCCGCAGTTACTGTTCGGCGCAGGATCCTCGGATCCTGTTTGGTTTGGAGTCTCGAACCAGGGTCGACAGGTTGGAGATTAGATGGCTGAGCGGCAGGCAACAAGTGTTTCTCGACCTGCCGAGCAATCGATATGTCAACGTAAAAGAGGAGTTCGCAGAATGAAACTCTGGTTCAACATCTTCGTCATCCTGCTCGCACTCACCGGCTTCGCCCTGGTGCCGGCTCTGGCCGCGACGGCTGCTGATATGCGACCGGCCGACCTGTTGATCGTGAACGCCCGTGTCGTCACCATGGACGCGGCCTACCGCGTCATCGACAGGGGCGCGATCGCCATTCAGGGCTCGCGCATCGTCGGAGTGGGAGGCGATGAACTTGCCGAGCAGTTCCAAGCAGTAGAGACTCTGGACGCGCGCGGCGACATCGTCATGCCCGGTATGGTGAATACCCATACGCACGCCTCGATGACCATCTTCCGAGGCCTGGGAGACGACGTGCCCAACCGACTGAAGCGTTTTATCTTTCCGCTCGAGGCGATGGTCGTCAACGCAGACAACGTCTATAAGGGGGCACTCTTGGGCGCAGTGGAAATGGTGCTGAGTGGCGCCACGACGTTCGTTGATATGTACTACTTCGAGGACGAAGTGGCGCGGGCTGCCAAGGCTGTCGGGGTGCGCGCCATTCTCGGTGAGACCATCATCGGATTCCCAGCTCCAGATGCCAGTGAGCCCTACGGCGGACTGGAGTACGCCAAGCAGTTCATTCGTGAGTTTGCGAACGACGACCTCGTCATTCCCGCCCTTGCGCCTCATGCGCCCTACACCATGGACAAAGAGCATCTGACGGAAGTTGCTGAGACGGCCCGTGAGCTCGGCGTTCCCGTCCTCGTTCATCTCTCTGAAACACAGGCGGAAATCGATCGGATCAAGGCGGACTTCGAAATGAGCCCGGTCGAGTACCTCGACTCGATCGGCCTGCTGACCGACCAGCTCATAGCAGCCCACTGCATCTTCGTAGACGGTGCGGACATCGCGCTGTTGAAAGCTCGCGGTGTCGGCGTGAGCCACAACATCGTCTCCAACATTAAAGCGGGGAAGGGGGTTGCTCCGGTGATTGAGATGCTGGAGGCTGGGCTGGATGTAGGTCTCGGCACGGATGGTCCAATGAGCGGCAACACTCTCGACATGATGGGGCTGCTGGGCTACACCGCCAAGCTTCACAAGTTGGCTAATCTTGATCGAAGCGTGATGCCTGCCAAAGACGTCGTTGAGATGGCAACCATCGGCGGAGCCCGGGCGATCAATATGCAAGACCGCATCGGTTCAATCGAGGTGGGCAAGCTCGCCGACCTCCTCATCGTCGACACCCAGTCGGTCAACATGGTCCCCATGTACAATGTCTACTCGGCCCTGGTGTACGCCGCCAACTCGCGCGACATTCACACCGTGTTCGTCAACGGGCGACAGGTGGTGCGAAAGGGGCGGGTGCTGACGGTCGACGTAGAAAAAATAAAACGCGATGTCCTGGAACTAGCGGCTGAGATCGCCAAGAAGGCGAGCGAACTCTAGATAGATCTTTCGCCGTAGGAGATGGAGGAATGTACCGATGGATCGAACCGGCCCTATTGTATGTCTGGTTGCCGCTCTCATGAGTTCCAGCACTGCCCAGCTCGATGCCCAGAGTTCGAGCGACAAGATCAAAGTGATCGTCG
Source organism: Thermoanaerobaculia bacterium (assembly GCA_036446675.1). Lineage (GTDB taxonomy): Bacteria > Acidobacteriota > Thermoanaerobaculia > Multivoradales > JAHEKO01 > JAZFTL01. The sequence goes on along the minus strand of JAZFTL010000163.1, from coordinate 5,220 downwards.
ATCAAGATGCGCGCGGGCCCTGCAGTACGGACATGCAGTCGGTTCTGATGTTTGCTCAGTCACCTCATGTCGAAGTACTTGGAATCACCATCGTCAGTGGCGACCTGTGGATGGACCAGGAGACGCTGCATACACTGCGCGCCTTGGAGATCGCCGGGCGGACAGATATTCCGGTCTACCGTGGGGCTGTCTTTCCCCTCCTGAACAGCAAAGAGGAGACCGCCCGCTGGGAGGTTCTATACGGAGAACATCTCTACAAGGGCGCCTGGAACGATGGCATGCCCGGGCCCTATGAGCGGGTACCGCTTGCAGAAGGCGAACCTACGACCGGCCCTGCTCAAGGCCATGCCGCGCAGTTCATCGTCGATGCGGTGAACGCGCATCCTGGCGAAGTGGTCATCTGGGGGGGAGGACCGCTCACCAACATCGCCCTCGCCCTGATGCTCGATCCCGAACTGCCCGAGAAAGCAAAGGAGCTCGTCGTCATGGGGGGAGGGATCAACCGCGCTCAATACCAAAAAGAATTCAACTGGCTGTGGGATCCGGAGGCCGCCAGGAAGGTTCTACGGGCACCGTGGAAGAAGGTGACGATCACGCCGGTCGATATCTCCGTCAAGACACGCCACAGCGAGGAATTGGTTGCGAAGATCGGTCGATCCCCCAATCCTCTGGCGCAATACATCAAAGAGTTTCACCGCACCTCGCCGCCCGACGCGGACCCCGACTGGGTGCCGTGGATCTTCATGTGGGACGAGGTGAGCGTCGCCGCCTTGCTCGACCCGACGATCATCACCGAGCAGCGCGAAATGTACATCGATGTCGACATCGACCACGGGATCAACTACGGCTACACCCTCGCTTGGGAGATCGGCCAGCAACACCCGCCGGACGCGCGCCAGGCCTGGGTGCAGTTCGACCTTGATTTAGATCGATTCTACGAACTGTACGCCGGATTGATGATGCGCCAGGCAACGCCAGATTAAGTGTTGGTACCTGCTCTGGAGATTCGACCTGAGAGAAGAACAAGGCCAAGATGATGGCATCATACTCTCGTCGACTGTTCATGGGCCAGGCAACACTGCTCGCCGCAGCGGCCGCTTCATCTCCCTTACACCTCTTCGGTCAGACTAAGCCTGGGCAGCGTCATCGGATCATTCTCGATGTCGATCTCGGTATCGACGATGCCTTCGCTCTCCTGCTGGCGCACTATTCGCCTGCTATCGATCTGGCTGGCATTACAACTTGTTTCGGAAATACCACGATCACCAAGGGAACGCGCAACTGCCTCTACATGAAGGAGCAGTTTGGTATCGATGCGGCGGTCTACCGCGGCGCCGCGGAACCGCTCCTCCACGCCATAGGAGAGCCGCCCACCTTCGTGCACGGGGAAGACGGCCTCGGGGACGTCGAGGAAAGCATTGCTCCAACGATTCGAGCGGCCGATCTCTCCGCTCCGGACTTCATGGTGCAGACAATCATGGACAACCCCGGCGAAATCACCGTGGTCAGCGTCGGACCGGTGACTAATCTGATGCTGGCGCGAATCCTCGAACCCCGCATCGTCTCGAATGTGAAAGAAGTCGTGGTGATGGGTGGCGCGGTAGGTTTCGAGGGCGAACGGGGCAACATCACAACCGTCGCAGAGGCCAATGCTTGGAACGACCCCCACGCCATGGACAGCATGTTCAAATTCAACTGGCCGGTCGTGATGGTCGGGCTGGATGTGACCTACACTGCAGACGCGAGCATGGATCAAGCCTACCTCGACCGCCTAGCCGAGAGCGCCGGCAAGCCCGGCGCATTCCTGGAGCGGATCAATCGTTACTACATGGCTTTCTACGAGCAAAGTCGCGGCGTGTCAGCGACCTTCCAACACGACTCCATCGCGGTTGCCTACGTTATAGCGCCGGAGCTGTTCGAAATCGAGCGGGGCAAAGTGAAAGTGCTCACCGACGACGCCGCTCGGGGCCAGACAATCTTCTGCCCAGAAGGACACCATACGTTTGGAAACCCCGAATGGGCGGGCCTACCAACGCACTCGGTCTGCACCAAGCTCAACGGACCCGGCTTCCTCGATCTTTACGAGCAGACTCTCGTGAATGCCCAGAGCTAAAACTCGAACAGCCCGGCGGCCGGCTTTGGCGGCTCTCTTCTTCAGTTGGCGTCGCTCGAAATGGGCGAATATCAGCAGTTGGCATCCTGGCCGATGAGTTGGCGTTCTAGGCTATGAGTTGGCGTTCTGGGCTATGAGCTGGCGTTCTGGGCTATGAGCTGGCAAGAGGTTACCGTTGCCTCCCCGTGTCATTCCGAGCACCGCCTCCCTATTGTCGTTCCGAGCGAGAGCGAGGAACCTGGGGGAAGGGCGGCAACCCAACAGCTGCGATCTTCGGTACAGCACCCCCGCCCAGATCTCTCCGCTCCGGTGCCCACGGCACCTACGGTCGGGATGACAAAGAACAAAACAAGATAGCCTGCGAAGGGGATCAGCGGCTGAGGGTCGCCTCGTACAGACTCAACAACTCCTCTGCCTTGACCCCAGTGCAAACGCGCACCTCCGGAGCCTGATACCACGGAGTCCAGAACTCCGGAGGCATGCCGAAGGCGGTCATCGTCTGACCCGACGCCAGTCCCACGGTAGCGACGCGCACGCGCGCCGCCTCGGTTTCAAAGAGTCCAGGATCGATGAGGTAGGCGATTGCCGACGGATCGTGCACGTAGAAGCCTCCGACCACTCCACGCGATCTATAGAAGTTCTTGTAGAAGCGGGTGATCGAGAAGATGAACTTCCCGATCTCGGGATTGGCCACGGCGATGCGCTGCAGCAGCTCGTCGGGCATCCGAACTTGCATCGTTACGTCGAGCCCCACCATCGTGACCCGCCATGGTGTCTTGAACACGATGTCGGCCGCATGGGGGTCTCCGTGGATGTTGGCCTCAGCGACGGCTGAAACATTCCCCGCGACTCGAGCGGCACCTCCCATAAGCACCACCTCTTTGACGAGCTCCGGTAGTCGGGGCTCGATGGCAAGCGCCAGGGCGATGTTCGTGAGGCGCCCGACTGGCACGAGCGTAATCTCCCCAGGATAGCGTCGTGCCATGTCTACGATGAACTGAGCGGCGCTCTGCTCGATGGGCGAACCCACGGACCGCTGCTTGCCGGCCTCGCCGAGCCCGTCTTGGCCGTGTACGAAGGTCGGGGGATCGCGACGCTCGTTCACCAACGGGTGTTCAGCACCTCGAGCGACGGGTACCGAGGCGCCCGCCAAGTCCACCAGTGTCAAGGCGTTGGCCGTGGCGTTGTCGAGCGTAACGTTGCCAAACACCGTCGTGATCCCTACAACCTCGAGCGCTGGCGAGCGCAGAGCGAACAGGATCGCCATCGCATCATCGATTCCCGGATCGGCATCGATGATGACTTTCACGGAGCTCGTCTCTGCCGCGAGCATCGGTGCCAGAGCGCTCATTCCAAACCAGACGACGATTCCCAAAGTTCTCAATCTCATACCAAACTCCAAGACCCTTGTACTTGTTGATGGTGGGTCAGATCACCCGCTTCCCCGAGTGCCGAGCCACATTCGGCTCGGTCGGTGCCGGTAACAGCTCGGCGATGCGGCGTGCCACGATGCGGCCGTCTTCGTCCAACGACAGAATCTGGGTGGATTCGTCTGAGAACTCGAGAATGCGCTGGCGGCAGCCGCCGCACGGAGTGCAGACCTCAAGATGGGCACCTCCACCGGCCACCGCGATCTTGTCGATGCGCTTCCTACCGGCGGCCACCATGGCGCCGATCGCACCGGCTTCGGCACAGGCTCCCAGCGGGTAGGAAGAATTCTCCACGTTACAGCCAATATGGACCGCGCCCCTATCATCGAGAACCGCAGCCCCAACGAAGTACGACGAGTACGGCGCGTGGGCCAGCCGGCGCGCCGCTTTTGCCTTCTCCATTAGGGTCTGGTTGTCCATCGCGCTACTCGAGGGTCTTGGCAAATTCGGCAACCCGGTCTGTCAACGGTTTCCATTCGCGCCAGTGGGCTTCGAGATCGACCTTGGTCAAAACGCGATCGCGCACCACGACCTGGCCGTTCACGATCGTGGTGCGGACATTCTCGGGATATGCCGACAGCGCGATGGTGGCATAGGGATCGTAGTTGGGCTGCATATTTGCCGCGTGGACATCAAGAATGACGATGTCTGCCTTTTTCCCGACCTCGAGAGAGCCGATCTGCTCCTCCATATCGAGCGCCCGGGCGCCACCCATGGTCGCCATGTACACCAACTCGTAGGGTGTAAAACGGGTCGAGTCGTTGCCGCGAAAACGTGCCGTGATCGACGCTGGAGTCATGACGTTCAGAATGTCCATCTGATTCGAGCTCATCGGGCCGTCGGTGCCGAGGCCGATGTCTACACCCATTTTGAACATCTCCCATGCCGGCGACATGCCGGAGTTGCTGCGCGCGTTGGCCTTCGGATTGTGACCGATACCGACGCCGCGTCGCCGCAGAATCTCCATGTCCGCTTCATCTACATAGATTACGTGCGCCGCCACGAGAGCATCGGAAAGAAACCCCACCTCCTCGAGGTAGGCCACTACCGACTTACCTTCGGGAAACGAGCCGATCCGCTCCTTGATGAGCTGCTTTTCATGCTCGAACTCAGCCATGTGAATCAAGATCGGAACGCCCTCACGCTCAGCCAGAGCCTTCGACTTCAGGAGCCACTCGGGAGGCACGGTGTAGGGGGCGTGAGGAGCCACCGCCGGAGTGATGAGTTCGTGGCCTTTCCACTCCTTGATGAACTGCTCGGCATACGCCAAGCCGCCCCACGGCTCGGCGGCATCGACAACGGGGAAGCCGATCACGGTTTCGCCCAGTACCCCACGGATGCCGACCTCGGCGACGGCGCGCGCCACTTCATCCTCGTGGTAGTACATATCGGTCACCAGCGTAACCCCAGACAACGCCAGTTCGATTGCAGCGTGGCGTGAGGCGACATAGATCAACTGACGCGAAAGGATCTCTTTTTCGAGCGGAAAGATTAAGTCGAAAAGCCGATTGCCGACACCGTACTCACCCAGACCCCTGAATGCCACCATGGGAATGTGGTTATGGAGGTTGATCATTCCGGGCATAGCAATGTCGCCGCCGGCATCGATCACGGCGTCCGCTCGGTACTTGCCAAGCAGCTCCGCGCCTCCGACCGCCACGATGGTGTCGCCCTTCA
>JAZFTL010000162.1:0-2218 GCA_036446675.1 Thermoanaerobaculia bacterium | reverse complement strand
CGGCTGCAGCTCTTAGTATTCTAGTTTTCATTCCCAAATTTCGAAGAGTGTCCTCGTAGGTTCATGGCACTCAGTCAGATTAGGCAACCGCTACTGTCTCACAGGATCTTGATCTAGGACCCTGCCGCGCGCTGTGGGATAAGGTATGCCAATGTGGTTTTCACGCGCCCTGGCCTACTCCCTAATCCTCGTCATCCTACCTCCACACGAGATCGGAGCCCAGGCTTCAACGACCGAGACCTACATCGAGCAAGGAGATGCAGCCTGGAATGACAGAGCGACAGGTCACTCGGGATCTCGAGCTGCCTCGGGACCGATCGGCGAAGCCGTGCACTTTTATGAACTGGCTGTCGGCACCGACCCCAAGCATCTCGAAGCCAGGTGGAAGCTGCTGCGAGCCCTATATTTCCAGGGAGAATTCGCCGTCCCGAAACATGACGCGAAACTCGAGATCTTCATGCGTGGTAAGGAGCTTGCGGAAGAGAGCATCGACATCCTGGCCGCTCCAGTGGGCGGCAGAGACCTCTTCAAGCAAAGCACCTCGATCGAGATCGCTCGTCTTCTCGCCGGTCAGCCGGACGCAGCCTCAATCTACCACTGGGCCGCCGCCCATTGGGGTCTGGTGGGACGCGTCGGAGGAATTTTCGCCGCCGTCAGGCAAGGAGTTGCTCAGAGGGTTCGCGACTATGCTTTGATTACGACAGCACTTGATGAGCGGATCGAAAATGCCGGCGGCCATCGCATCCTTGGTCGGCTTCACACCGAAGCACCGAGAATTCCATTCATTACCGGCTGGGTAGATCATCAGCTGGCAATCACCGAATTGGAACGGGCGGTTGAACTCGTCCCGGACGATCTCCTCAGCCGTCTCTATCTCGTCGAGGCTCTCATGAAGTTCAGCAAACACCGTCGTGGGGAAGCGTTGTCGATGCTGGATGATCTCCTCACCGACTCCCCCGATCCTCGATGGATCGTTGAATGCGCCCGGGTGCTTGAAGATGCCCTCGTGCTGCGTGACCGATTTGATGGCTAATCGTGCTTGAAGTGCGCTGATCGACCGTGGAATCGGACCAATTCTACCGAGGCACCCTGAAAGCTTTCGGCCCCCAATCGATGCCTTGCATTTCAATCGAGTCGCCCGTGGTCTCGTAGCCGCTCAAGGTGAGCTTCGATCTGGCGAACCGCCAGCAGCTCGGCAATCGCAGGAAGATCCTCATAGACTTTGGACAGCATCTCAGGCGGGTTTGTCAGCCCGGCTTGCCAGGCCTCGAGAACCCTCTCCTCCCGCCACAATCGATGTGCCAGATACTCCTCCAGCTTGCCAACCGCGTCCTTGATCGTCGGACCATGTGCCGGGAAGAGGGCGGTCGGAGCCAGCAACCGCATGCGCTCGAGTGAGCTCAAATAGTCCTCCATATTGCCGTCGGGCGGGTCCACCACAATCGTTCCGAATCCAGCGACGAGATCTCCTGCGATCAATGACCCAATCGCTTTCTCGTAGAAGCAGAGGTGACCGCTCGCATGACCCGGAGTGTGCAGAACGCGAATGCCGAAAGGCGGATCGCCTCGCAATGTTACCTCTTCGCCATCGTGGAGAATTCGGTCGACAGCAACACCGGAAATATCGAGTTTCTCTGCAGTCAATCGATGCGCGCACACTGGAACTTTCAGCTCGCGCCGTAGGCGTTCGACTCCTCCGATGTGATCGGGATGATGGTGGGTCAACCATATTGCCGACACCCGCCGTTTCAGCTTTTTTTCGGTCTCTCGAAGAGCTTCTATCAGCCAGTCGATTTCGCGATCAAAAGGCGAACCCGGGTCGACGAGGACAGCTTCTTCGGTTCCTAAGACGTAGGTATTGGTGTATTGCGCCGGCGGCAACGTCGGCGTCGCAAGTGGGAAAAGAAGCACTCCGGGTCGGAACTCGATCTTTCGAAACGGACCCAGGTTGGCCTCGATCGGATTCTGTAATCTCGGCAGATCGAACGAAGCCTCCCCTTGACTTAGGACCTTCAAAATATGCAAGATCGGCGGCGCCGCAATCGCCTCACCCTCTCGCCAAGACTCGAGGGCAACTTGCGGGGCGACCCATTCTCCGCCAACTGCCTCCTCAATGTTGACTGCGGGCTGTACGCTTCGATCTTGGGGCCATTCCAGAAGAAAAAACCGATTATCAAACCGGACGGGTCCGAGTGGAGGTGTCAGCCAGCGGCCGGCA
>JAZFTL010000161.1:0-2467 GCA_036446675.1 Thermoanaerobaculia bacterium | reverse complement strand
ACGCGAAAGGTTCGGGCCGCCACCGAGGTCTACCGCGAACTCCTCGAGGCACCGGATCGTGAACTACCTGAGGAACTCATCAAGAAGGCCAACTGCATCGGGGTCATTCCGCATGTCGTCAAAGGAGCCTTCGGCTGGGGCGGCCGGCGTGGCCGCGGCATTCTGAGCTGCCGAAATGACGCCGGTGAGTGGAGCCCTCCGCTCTTTCTTACCCTCTCCGGCGGAAGTTTTGGCCTCCAGATCGGGGGTCAAGCCAGCGACGTAGTACTGTTTTTCATGACTGAACGAAGCATTCGGGCCCTGTTGAAGAGCAAATTCACCATTGGAGGTGAAGCCAGCATCGCCGCCGGACCATTCGGGAGGACTGCCGAGGCCAGCACCGACGCTACCCTCAATGCCGAGATCTACTCGTACGCCAGAGCGCGTGGACTCTTCGCCGGCATCTCAGTCGAGGGCGCTCGCCTCGCCCCTAATCAGAAGATGATCAGAGAATTCTACGGTGAGCGTATCTTTCCGGACCGGATCGTCCTAGATCATAAGGTCCCCCACATTCCGGAAGCAGCTAAGGAATTTATGGAGGTTCTGCCGTAGGGACGAATCATTATTCTCCCGGGTCATCTACTCGAATGCTTATCGATCAAGCACCAGGCAACGCATCGGGGATGATTCCCTGCTCGCAATCCTAATCCAGAATCAGACAGGGCGAATGATGATTCGCCCCTACAAATAGTGGTATCTCGAGAACCAGGGACCGTGTAGAAACCGATCCATCAGTCAACCGGACGAACAGCGCCCCTACTCATAGCGTAACGCGTTGATGGGATCGAGCTTGGCCGCTTGGTAGGCCGGATAGATTCCGAAGAAGAGGCCGATCGACATCGACACCGCCAGCCCCACGACGATCGACCAGAGGGGGGTGCTGGTGGGCAGGGGACTGACTTTCCCAACGATCGTCGCAATACTCAGCCCAACGGCCACTCCGAGGGCGCCCCCGAACCCTGACAGGGTCATGGCTTCGGTCAAAAACTGCACCACAATGTCTCTTTTCACAGCGCCGACCGCCTTGCGGATGCCAATCTCTCGGGTGCGTTCAGTCACCGATACCAACATGATGTTCATGACCCCGACTCCACCGACAAGCAGGGCAATCGAAGAGATGAAAATCATCGCCATCGAAATTCCATCGGTGATGGCGCGGAAATTTCCAATCAATTTGTCCGGGGTAAGGAGACCAAAATCGTTCGGCTTGTCAAAGGGGACGCCTCGACGGGCTCGCAGTACCGCCGTGCCTTCCTCGATAATCCTGTCGACCCACTCCGGTTTCTTGGGAATCGTCGCGATGTTCACACCGGTGGTCCGCTTGATCCACGGAAAGTGCGAATCGAACGTGGTGATAGGAAGGTAGACATGGGTGTCGACCGACTCGAAGAAGCTGTTGGGCTGCTCCTCCATGACTCCAATGACGACGTATCGACGGCCACCGATGTTGACCCGTTTGCCCAACGGATCTGTTCTCGGAAAGAGCCGCTCCGCAATTCCAAAACCGATGACGGTTACGGCGGACTTACTGCGCACATCTGAGGCACCAATAAAACGCCCGTCGCCGATGGCCTGGTTGTTCGCCGCAGGATAATCCTCAGTCACCCCGGCCAGGGTATCGGGAGTCGCCTCTTCACCTCCGAACTTGACTCCAGGGGCCTGATTGTCGCGATTCCCTGCAAACCAGTAGCGTTCGGGCGACACCGCTTTCATTGAAGGGCAGAGTTCCTTGAGTGCCAGAGCATCTTCGTAAGTCAGGTTCTTCCGTTGGCGCTGTTCTTCGTCCCGCCGGTTGCCTCCCGGGCCGAAACGAGGATCGAATTTCTGGAACTGCACTAGAGTAGCTCCAAACGATTCGAAGCTGCCGATGACCTTGTTATTGAATCCCTCAACCATCGATACCATGCTGATCACCGTGGCGACACCGATCACGATTCCCAACACGGTAAGAGAAGAGCGCAGTTTATTCGCGACGACGGCTTTTCCGGCGAATCGCACATTGTCGATGAGCCCTCGGCGCACTATCTTCCAGAGTGCTTCACTCATAACGAAATGCCTCCACCGGCTGCAGAAGCGCCGCCCTCCGAGCCGGGAAGAAGCCGGCAAGAACGCCCGTAAGCACGGAGATCCCGAGGCCCGCCAGCACCAAACTCGGTCGCACCAGGGTCGGCAATGGGAAGGCCGCTGAAATGCCCTTGCTGATCGCAAGCCCCAAGAGTACTCCCACGATCCCACCCGACAGCGACAGCAATGTCGCTTCAGTCAAAAACTGTAGTTGAATGTCTCGGCTCCTCGCCCCTAAGGCGCGCCGAATTCCAATCTCGCGAGTCCGCTCGACGACCGATACCAGCATGATGTTCATGATCACGATACCGCCAACGACCAATGAGATGCCTGAGATGAAGACCATCAGGGCGAAGGCTCCTGC
>JAZFTL010000160.1:0-6554 GCA_036446675.1 Thermoanaerobaculia bacterium | reverse complement strand
ATGGCGCTGCAGGAAGAAGGTCGCAGGACGGTGTACATGTCACCCAGAATTCTGATGGAACGGATTCCTGATCAGATCAATTCACAAATTGTAGAAGATCCTGAGAACAGTCCTTTCTTTATCGCGTTTGCCGAAATGCCGGATGCGATCAGTGCCGCGGAGCAGGCACGCATCCGTGAGAGCGCCAAGGAAATCATTGCCGACTCCATCGTGCCGGCCTATCGGCGCTTCCAGCGCTATTTCAATGAGACCTATCTGCCGGCGAGCCGGGAGAGTATTGGCGCGTCGGAGCTGCCAAACGGCAAGGAATTTTATGAGTACCGGGTGCGCTCGTTTACGACAACCCAGATGACGCCGGACGAAATCCACCAGCTTGGTTTGGAGGAAGTCAAACGCATTCGCGATGAGATGCAACAGGTTATAGACGAAGTCGAATTCGAGGGGTCTTTCGCTGAGTTCCTCACTTTCTTGCGCACCGATCCACAGTTTTACTACGACACTCCGGAAGCGCTCTTCGAGGGATACCTGGCCGTATCGAAGCGTCTCGATCCGGAAGTGGTCAAGCTCTTCGGAAAATTGCCGCGCATGCCCTACGGGCTACGGCCGATCCCCGACAACATTGCACCCGATACAACCACTGCCTACTACAACCGACCAGCAGCTGACGGTAGCCGTCCCGGTTATTACTACGTCAACCTCTATCGACCTGAGGTCCGGCCGAAATACGAAATGGAGGTGCTGTCAATTCACGAGGCGGTGCCGGGCCATCATTTGCAGATCTCCTTGCAGATGGAGCTTGAGGAGATGCCGAGTTTCCGCAAGTACTCCGGCTTCACGGCATTTTCCGAGGGCTGGGGCCTGTACAGCGAAAGCCTTGGTTATGAGATGGGTTTCTACAAAGACCCCTACTCGAAATTCGGGGCGCTCACCTATGACATGTGGCGTGCAGTGCGGCTTGTCGTCGACACGGGCATGCACTACAAAGGCTGGACGCGGCAACGAGCCATCGATTTTTTCAAAGACAACGCCGCCAAAACTGAAGCCGACATCGTCAATGAAATCGATCGATATATTTCATGGCCGGGGCAAGCCTTGGCGTACAAGATCGGTCAGCTGAAGATGATGGGGCTGCGCACCGAAGCGGAGCAGGCGCTTGGCGACGACTTCGACGTCAGAAACTTTCACGACGCGCTGCTCGGCGGCGGCGCCCTGCCACTGGAAATCCTGGAAACGCGCATGCATCACTGGCTGGCTGCAGAGCTGAAGAAGAACAACGGTCGATAGAAAACGTGGGAGCGGGCGCCGCTCGATCTGCTCCAAAGGTGGATGGCACCTGCTCCAAGTTGCTCCCCCTACGATTCAGGCCCGGGGTGCACTTTGAGCCACTGTCGCACCGCCCACTCTTGATTTGGCAGGAGATGTATTGGACAGTCGGCTTTCTGTAGCCGGCCCAAAGACTCCCTATAGCGTAGACCTTTCTGTCGAGCCAGGTGGGCGACCAGGATTGCCCCGGTGCGTTCCTGTCCCGCCCGGCAGTGCACGTAGACGGCACCGCTTGCGTCAACAGGATCTTGGTGGAGGATCTTCCAGGTGCGGTCCAGGTCTTCGCTCGCAGGGGCACTCCCATCGCGGATCGGGAGATGAATGCGGTGTAGCCCGCACCACTCCGCCGCGGCCACGGCCTCGGCGCCGAAGCGACCCGGGCCAGTCCATTCGTGCTCTTCGCGGAGGTCGATGATCCGGCGCACCCCACTCTCGATGAGGTCTGCTACATCCAAGCCGGTAAGCGGGTTGCGCCCGCCACAGAGACCCGCTGATACCTTGTAGGTACTGAACTGTGGGATGCCGGGAGAGGAGTAGACGTGTTCGTGGCGGAGTTGGGCTAATCGTCGTCCTGCATCTTCGAGTCTTGCCTTATCGAACAGTTTCTCCAGCCAGCTGACTCGTAGACCTTCCGGACCATACGCCGTTCCTAGGACCCCGCCGGCAATCGCCGCAATGGTGTCGGCCTCTCCGGCCAGGTTGATGGCACGAATCAGGGCCTCATCGATGGTGGACTCCTGATGGCAACACCAGACGACAGCCTCGAGACAGTCCAGCACGTAGCCGGCATAGCCACTCGGCTGGATCTCGTTCTCGCTCCGTTCGTGGGCAGTCTCCAGTCGTTCCCAGAATATATGCGGTACCGGCGTCGGCCCTGGGGTGTCTGAGGCGCGTTGTCCCTCGGATTCGACGGAGCGGCCCTCTTCCAGCGCGTTTCCCCAAGCACCGGTGATGTCTTGCCCTTCGAGCAGATTGCGAATCCACAGGCAGTAGACGGCGCACGCCAGCTCAGCTTGCGGGTCCCAGTGGGTCATGGCGGAGATGCGGGCGCTCTGTCGTAACATCTGAGCCCTGTCTGGGTAGGCCAGGGCGACGGGAAGGGTACGCATCAGGCTGCCGTTGCCGGCGGCTTTGCCCATGCGGGCCTGCGGGGTGTTGCGGGACGCTTCGCCCCAGTTTCCATCGAATCCGTTCAGAGCGGCGCTGATGGTGCTCCCGACATCCTTGGCGGTACGTCTCCAGCGTATAAACCGTCGTCCGAGCGCTTCGACGGGCTCTCCCGGAGTCTCGAGAATTCCCTCGGCGACACAGAGGGTCATCCCGGTGTCGTCGGTCCATTCTCCGGGCTCCCAGTGGTGACCGCCGCCGCCGACCATCTCCTCGAGACGACCATGGAGCGACGCGAGCTGATCTTTGGTGAGGAACTCGGCGGGAGCGCCGAGGGCATCTCCACAGGCGAGAGCCAGCAAGGCTCCGGTGAAGCGGTCGGCAGGTCTTCTTGACAGCAGCCTACCCTGCTGTTCAGAAACCATCCCCTGGATCTTACTCCAATGAGTCCTCGCTGCGGCCGCGGACGAGGGATTTGGGCGCCGTCGGCCTTTACTCCAAAGCCTCCGTCAATATCTGCCGATAGATTCGGCGCATTTCTGCGATCAATCCGGCGCACTTCTTGGGGGCCTTGTGTTCGTAGATCTCGAGAAGGGCGCCGTAGTACCAGAGGGTGCCGGCGCGGTTACCGGTGAAACGCTCCCAGAGGTCATCTCCAATGTGCCGGTAGTCTTCCAGTATGGAGCGCAGGTTGTGTACTTTGTCGGCCAGCGAAACGAGAAAGATCGAGCTGTTCTTATTTGATTTCAAATGCTCTATGTAGTCTTCCTTCCGCTTCCTCCATTCAGGCTTCTTCGCCTCGAGGGTGTCGGAGCAGCCGAGAACGATTCTGGCGACGGCACTCCCGAACTTGCGCTCAATGGTTTCGAGGGTCTCCTGGCCCCCACGGTCCTCTGGGCCGTCATGCAGCAGCGCCGCGATCGCCTCTTTCTCGTCTCCACCATGCTCGAGCACCAGAGCCGCGACACTCATCAGATGGGCGACGTACGGAATTGGCCGCTCGCCCTTCTTGTGTTTGCGTGTCTGATCGCCGTGGAGTTCGATGGCGTAGGCGAACGCTTCAGCGAATCGGTTGGTGAAGGGCGTTTTTCTTCGGGTCATTGTGATCTCCGAGGCATTGAGGCGAAGCTCCAAGGCGCTATCGTATCCGGTTTCGCAGGGGACCACGACCGGACGGTGATTGGATTCCTCCTGCAGGGTCTCGCGTCTTTGTAGCGCCGTTCTGCTGCCTGGACGGGCGAGAATGCAAGATGGAGTAAACTGGCGCTGAGCAAGCGAAGTCTCTCGAAGCGCTTGGATCCAGGCGGTCCACCGTCTTCAATCGCATGGTGGATCAAGGGGTGTTTGTCGTGGTGACCATCATCGTTATTCTCATGGCTTTTTGGATGAAGTAGTTGCCGCTGCCAAGCGCGCCGCAGTCGGAAGGGAGGGTCGGAAGGCGAACATGACGCAAGTGGCAATGAATTTCGAGGAAAAACAGATTCGGCTGTTTATCTACGAGTTCGTGCTCCGCTTCGATCGCTGCCCGACCCTCGACGAGATTGCCAAGGAAGCCAGCCTCACTCCGTTAGCCGCGCAGCAGGTCTTGGAGCGGCTCGACAGAGTTCACACGGCCATCGTGTTGTCGCCCGGTTCCGGCAATCTTTGGCTCGCCGACCCCTTCGCGGCGCTGCCGACTGCCTATCGGGTAATCACTGACGAGCACCGCTGGTTCGGCATGTGCGTTTGGGATGCACTGGGGATCCTGGCCATCGTCAATGTCGACGGACAGGTGCCGTCCACCTGCCCTGTATCCGGTCAACGACTCGACTTACGGGTCGCGGGCGGAAGTCTCGTCCGGTCTGAGGGGGTGGTCCATTTCGCAGCGCCGGCCGCCGAGTGGTGGAAGGACATTGGATATACCTGAGCAACCATACAGCTCTTCCGGTCGGAAGACGACATCGACGAATGGTCCGCCATAACCGGCCAAGCCAAGGGTGCGGTTGTCAGCCCGATTGAGCTCTGGGAGCTCGCTGCACGCTGGTGGGACGATCGACTGCAGTTCGATTGGTGCCGCCGCACCGTCGTGGAGCGCCAAGCCATCTTGAATGATGTGGGCCTGACGGGCGGTTTCTGGGACCTGTCCACGTCGAAGTAGCCGCAGAGTTCACTAACGGGCTCTGTAGGGGCGACGCATTTAGCGTCCCTCCTCGCCCGCGAGAGAGCGTCAGGTGAAGTACACTGCTCTGAATCCATGAGGACGATCTCTACAGCCATCGCGGTGACGACCTTGTTGGGTTTGGGGCCAGCTTTGGGCGCATGTGAGGTTTTCGTCGCAGCTTCTCTGTTGGCCGAAGGGGATCTGTGTCGACGCTTGGAAGAAGTTCGTCTCGAATTCGGCTTGCCGGCAGTGGCCGGGGGGTACGTTACTGCGAAGGGCGAAGTCGTCGTTGCTGTGTCGGGAGTAAGACGGGCCGGTACGCAGGACTCGGTTAGGCTCACGGATCTATTTCATTTGGGATCGGTCACCAAGCCTTTCACTGGGGCCCTAGCGGCAGTGCTGGTTGGTGAAGAAGTGATCGGTTTCGACGCGACGATCGGCAAGATTCTGGGCGAGTTCTTTGCCAATCTGCATTCGGGCCATCGTTCTACGACGCTGGACCAAATTCTACGTCACCGGGCGGGTTTCCAAGGCTTTGAGGAGGACGAGGAGTTCGAGAGGGTGCCGAGATTCGCGGGGAGTGTAGCGGAAAAGCGGCGGGAATTTGTCCGTTGGCTGCTTGCCCAACCACCGAAGACGCTGCCCGGATCGGAGCATAGTTACTCGAACGCTGGATACAGCGTTGCGGCGGTACTCATGGAGCAGATGTCCGGCCAGACCTGGGAGGAGCTGATGGTCTCCAAGCTTCTCGGCCCTTTGGGTATCGGACATTTTGGTTTCGGCTGGCCCATCGAGACGGGAAAGCCTGGAACCTGGGGCCATCGGGTCGATCCGCGGCGGACAGATTCGCTCGAGCCCCACGATCCGTCGACTGATGGATACCGCCTGGAAGATCAGTACATCGGTCCGGCGGGAGATCTGTCGATGGATATTGACGGACTGGCGCGATTCGCTCGATTCCATCTTCTGGGCTTACAGGGCAAGGATCAACTGCTCTCCGCAGATCAAATCAACTACCTCCACACTCCTTTCGGTGAAGATACCTACGCGATCGGCTGGAATGCTTATCCCAATCGCAGTACTCATGTTGGGAGCGCCGGGACTGCCTTCGCTGCGGTCTACCTCATGAGAAATCGCCAGCTCGCTATGGTCGTAGCGACCAATGTCTGGTCTGATGCCGAGGAGGAATTTGGAGCGGCACTGCTGCGTGCAGTCCTCGGGGCCGCCAAAGCCGCCGGCGCGATGCCTGACTAGGGTAGTGTCCGAAGATGTCGGAACAGCGAATTTGTCTCAAATGCGGCTTCGAGCCGGCTGAAGGAGCCGAATGCCTGCGCTGTCGAGTCGTCATTTTTGGTGGTAGATCCAGCCCCTGAATAGAAGCAGAGTCCTGAGGCACGACAGGATCGAAGCGTCAGCGAGCCCGCGCCAGGTTGGCGCGGCTGAAGTCGTCTTCATCGAGTCCGATACGGAATTGGTAGTTCTCCCAGTAGAGCGCGGTCGACTTGCCGGTCTGGTGGTTCTGCATGAACATGTACGCAGGCCGCCAGTACTGGTCGAGGTACTGTTCGTAACCCTCGTATGTGAGGGTTTTCAGCAGGGAGTCCTTACGGTCGTAGAAGTCCACTTTGAAAGTCCGGTACTCCGCTTGGTCGATCCAGGCGACCTGCCGAGTGTAGCCCGATCTCGGGTCGACCGGAACTTGCTCCACGACAAACATCTTGCGACCGTCGAGCTTCTCTTCACCGATGAACTTGTAGGTGTACTCTTCGAGCTCTTGAGACGAAATGTCTTCATAGGAGAATTCGGAGCCGACGAAGGGCCCTGATTTATTCGACGAGGAGATGCGCTTGGTGCGCTTTAAGGCCGGCATGTAGAGCCACTGGTCGTCGTTTCCGGTCTTATGACTGAAGGTCAAGAATGCCGTACCGTTGATATCGGCGGGAGCGTCGAAGATGATCAGACTCTTGTCGCCGTCGTCTTCCTG
>JAZFTL010000159.1:0-3945 GCA_036446675.1 Thermoanaerobaculia bacterium | reverse complement strand
AGCAATCCTAAATCTCAAAAATCGACTGTTTCTGGACAGGAACTAGTTTGCTCCAGTCGTCTTTCGAACCCTCACCGAGAAGCAACGGAAATCGGGCCGTGCGCACTGCTTAACGCAGCATCATCCAAAGGTAGGCGTAGGTGAGTGCGTCTGTGTAGGCGCGCTGGCTGAGGTTGGCGCCTGCGCCGTGCCCTCCCTCGGTGTTCTCGTAGTAGAAAACCGGCTTCCCCATGGCGGTCATTTTGGCCACCATTTTGCGCGCGTGGGCGGGGTGCACCCGGTCGTCGCGAGTGTTGGTCCAGAAGAATACCTTGGGATAGTCCTGCTGCGGGTCCAGGTTCTGGTACGGCGACCAGAGCTTCATGTACTCCCAGTCGTCGGTGTCGGGGTTGCCGTACTCGGCCATCCAGCTCGCTCCAGCGAGAAGCTTGTTGTAGCGCTTCATGTCGATGAGTGGAACCGCGCAGACGACGGCGTTGAAAAGCTCTGGGCGCTGCACGAAGCTCCCAGCGACCAACAGGCCACCCTGCGAACCGCCCATGATCCCGAGGTGCTCTGGCGAGGTGATCTTGCGGGCGATGAGATCCTCGGCGACAGCGTTGAGATCATCGAAATTGTTCTGGTGCTTTTCCTTCATAGCGGCCTGGTGCCAGCTCGGCCCGAACTCGCCGCCACCCCGAATGTTGGCGAGAACGTAGACCCCGCCCCGCGCCACCCAGCTGGTGCCAATCCTGCCTGAGTAGCGGGGCACACGGGCCACTTCGAATCCCCCATAGGCGGTAAGAAGAGTCGGGTTATTGCCGTCTGCCTCGAAGCCCGCCGGCATGAACACGAAGTATGGAATCTTGGTGCCGTCCAGGGATGTCGCCTCGTATTGAACCACCGTCATTCCGGTGGCGTCGAACCAGGACGGCGCCGATTTGACCTTCTCGGGCTTGCCCTCACGAACCAGGTAGAGACCCGAAGGCGTTACGAAATCTGTATAGGTGAGAAAAAAGCTGTCGTCGAGGTCCCCGGTACTGCCCAGGCTGATCGTGCCGACGCCGGGGAGCTCAATCTCCTCCTTCGTCCAACTCTCCTCACCCGGCGAGAGACGATAGAGGCGACCGCGGACATTGTCGAGGGTGGTGTAGAGCAGGTAGTTGACCGTCGATCTTACCCGACCCAGCGAGACCCGCGCCTCGGGCTCGAAGAGCATCTCGAAATCACGCCCGCCTTCGAGAAAACTGTCGAGGTCGATGGCCAACAGCGCACCCTGAGGATAGGTCGTTCCGGCAACCGTCCAAGCGGTGCGTAGGCTGACCAGCAGGTGATCCTTGAAGAAGCCGAGCATCTCGGCGTCGTCGGGAACATCGAGTTTGACCAGGCGCTCGCCCAGCTTCAGATAATTGGTTTCACGGAAGAATTCCGGCGTCAAGTTGACGATGTCGTAGCGCCCCTCCGGGGTGTGATCCGAGGTGGTGCCGACGGCAACGTCGTCGATGGAGCCCTCGAAGACGGTCTCCGCCACATCGATGGCAGTGCCCCGTTTCCACTGCTTGGAGAGGCGCGGGTAGCCCGAGGTCGTAAGCGAGCCCGCGCCGAAGTCGGTACCGACCCAGAGAGTACTCTCGTCCATCCAGGAGACCTGCGATTTGGCTTCGGGGAGCATGAAGCCGTCCTCGACGAAGGCCTTGGCGATGGTATCGAACTCGCGGCTGACCGCCGCGTCGGCGCCGCCGCGAGAGAGGCCCACCATGCAATAGCGGTTTTCGGGTGCCAGGCAAGTAGCTCCTTTCCACACCCAATTCTCGGACTCCGCTTCGGCCAGGGCATCTAGATCGAGCACGAGCTCCCAGGCCGGCGACTCTTTGATGAACTCCGCTTGAGAAGTGCGCCGCCAGATTCCGCGGACATGGTCCGCATCGCGCCAGAAGTTGTAGATCCACTCCCCGCGAATCGAGGGGCCCGGAATCCGGTCGCGCGAGTTATAGATCTCCAGAAGCTTGTCATGGAGCTCCGAGAACTCGGGCACCGCTTCGATCACAGCGGTGTCGGCAGCACTGCGCTGCCTCGCCCACTCTAGAGCCTTCTCGTTCTCCACCTCTTCGAGCCAGAGATAGGGGTCTTCGTCCGCGGCAGGGGCGGCAGCGCAGACCGCGATCGCGAGAAGGGCGGAAAGAATCGGGACTGAAATCGTCTGACCCATGTTGAATCTCCTTTTATTCGCTGTAAACACCATCCACCGCTCCGGCAGTTGACGTCCTACGGACGACGTGACCGACCAACCGTCTGCCGTTCTTCCGGCCCCAGGGCAACGGTTTGCCGTCACTGGACTAACGGCGAATCCTAGCAGAGGCCACCAGACTGCATCCTCGAAGCCAACAAATATCCAACAGAAACCCACGAGGCCGATGCCGACTTAGGGAATGGGCGGTCGATTGAAGGAACAGGTGGTCGATCAGGGGAACCGATGGTAGACGGTCCTGAGAGCTTGTAGATGGGTCAGAGTGCCGACCAGCATTTTGATCACATCGAGAACCTGAAAGTCGAAGCCAGGCAGACAAAAGACTGCAGCCTCACCGACTTCGAGAGTCTTGGCTTGCTCAAATCGCTATCGGGCTCAGTCTGACAGAAATCCAGCGACAGCGTGCGCGCCGTCGCAGTACGGCTTCGACCCGGACGAACCGCATCGGCAGAACGCTCCCTTGCCACCTTCGGCGGAGACGTCGTCTGCCGCGATTACCTGCAGAGGACCCTCGACGAGGATCGGCCCGTTCGGTGCTAACTTCACCGTAAGTGCATGATCGGCGCCGTCTCCCTTCGGACCCATCCGGTGCTCCTCCGCGATCCCCGGATCGGTGAAGTTCCTCTCAAGATGGGTGTTGTCGCAGAACGGCTTGTTCTTCGAGTCTCCACAGCGACAGAGGGCCACGCGCGTTTCCTCCAGCACCTCGCCGTCGGTCAGGTACAGCCGCACTCGGCCCGCCAGGTACAACGGGCCGTCCGGCATGACACGTATTGTGTTCTCGACCGCCGGCTCCTCGGCCGCACCGCTGTCGGCGCGGCGGTAGTGAAGCGCCCCGGTTGGACATCGACGGACGACTTCGGCGATCGTGTCCGGAGACGCGTTCCCTGGCTGGATCCAAGGGCGTGCCTTGGCGTCGAACACCTTCGGTAGTGCGTGGATACACTCCTCGGCGTGGATGCACCGAGCCACCTCGAACTCGACGACGATTCCCTCGGCCTCGTACTGGCGGACCTTTCGTTCCATGCGCACTCCTTCCGGGTTCAGTCGAGCCGTGTGTAGATGTCGTGGATGTAGCAGTAGCCCCACATCTCGCCCGCCTCGACGTCGACAAACATCTCTTTCGAAGACCGATACTTGGAACAGCTCTCGACCGAGCAACAGGAACGCGCTGCTGAGCTGGATCACGATCTTGTTTCAACGGCCGGACGGTGCGAACTCTTCTACTGGCGAGAACACAGCCGTGAAGTCGATTTCGTCGTCCGCAAAGGCCGCACTCTGACGGCGATTGAGGTCAAGTCCAGCGCCGGAAGAACAGGAGCCCTCTCCGGCATGGCCGCCTTCAGCGGAAAGTTCTCTCCGACCCGAACCCTCTTGGTAGGCGGAGACGGTATCCCGATCGGGGAGTTTCTCGGAAAGCCCGTTGAGCACTGGATCGCTGGTTAGGCGAACCTCAAGGTGAAATGGTGGAGCCGAAGGGAATCGACCACGGAGGGGCAGGCACGGGTGGTGCAGTGAAGGCGACTGAAAGGAGCCAACCCTCGACCTCTGGAATGCCATTCAAGCGCCTAATGTTTGCTGGAGTTTGCTGCAGTTTGTAAATCTTTTGTTTTCAGGGCTTTCTTTTAGTTCGTCTTTGCTGGAGTTTGCTGCAGTTTGCGTTCACCTGATTGCTATCTGATTGCCAGAGCGATATGCTCGTTTTGACAGCTACCCTT
>JAZFTL010000158.1:0-5492 GCA_036446675.1 Thermoanaerobaculia bacterium | reverse complement strand
TCCGGTTCTCGGGCTACGCGGTATTCGATTGACACTAGCCCGACCCGACGTGTTTGTGACCCAGATGCGGGCTCTTCTCAGAGCAGGACTGTGCGGCGATCTGAGAATTATGCTCCCAATGATTTCGACAGTGAGTGAAATACGCCAGTTTCGATCGCTTATCGCCCAGGCTTCAAGGCGATTGGACAGCGAAGGAATAGAGCATGTCAAGTCGTTTAAGATAGGCATCATGATCGAGGTGCCGGCGGCTGCGGTGATAGCAGACTGCCTGGCACCCGAGGTCGACTTTTTCTCGATTGGCACCAATGACTTGATTCAGTATGCTCTCGCGGTCGACCGTAACAATGAACATGTAGCGTACCTCTATCAGCCATTCCATCCGGCGATTCTTCGCATGGTAGACTCGGTTGTGAGGAGTGCTGAGGCTTCGAATATCGAGGTTTCTCTTTGTGGCGAAATGGCATCGGACCCAGAGTGTGTCCTGTTACTCTTAGGTCTCGGCCTGAGGCGCCTTTCATTGAGTCCGCGGGCGATCCCGGTGATCAAAGAACAGATCAGAAAGTACTCGGTATCTGAGCTCACTGAGCTGAGCAAGAGGAGTCTACTGCTCGCAACGGTCGAGGATGTTCGAGCAGAGCTGGCTGAATTCGTTGCAACTAGATGACGCCTCTCACAGGCGTAATACAAGCGTATATTCAGATTGGTAGGCCCTATGCAATCAATCGTCAAGAAGGTAGAGAAACCTTGGGGATACGAGCTTATCTTCGCCCATACCGACCGCTACGCGGGGAAGATCCTCCACGTCGAGCCCGGCGAAGCTCTCTCGCTGCAATATCACGAAGTGAAAGACGAAACACTCTATCTCCTGTCTGGAAAATACGAACTGACGATTGGCACTCCCAATAACATCAACGTAGTTCAAGTCGAGCCGGGAGATTCCTATAGAGTGACTCCCGGCACCTATCATCGAATGGTTGCCGGCAGCTCAGGCTGCGATATCCTGGAAGTCTCCACGCCTGAACTCGAGGATATTGTGCGCCTTGATGATCGCTACGGCAGGGTAGAGAATAAAGATGACTAGACTGTACACCCGGCGCGGCACGCTGCTGGCTCTCGCCGGCCTGGCGCTTGCGTGCAGTCAGGCGCGGCCACCCGCAGTGCAGCCCGACGCTGACCTACTGGAGGCGCCCACAAGTCTCGAAGTGGGCCCTAGAGAGCCTCAATCGGAAGTGCCCGAAGAAGCGCCCCAGAGTAAGCCGTACGGCGAAGAACTGGTGGTCATCGAAGAGGGAGGTGGTGGTCCCGTCGAGAGGAAACTGACCCTCGTAGAGGCAGCTCAGAAAGAGCGCCTGAGGCGACAATACGCCGCGAAGTCCGAGATCGTCATCACCGACGAAAACCTCGCCGCATTTGCCACCGGAGATCTCACCTACACAGACGAATCCTTCAGCCTAGATTCAGACCAAGACCCGCTGGGAGTTTCGGGGGCTAAGTCTTTACTACTCTCGCAGGAGATCGAAGACGAGTGGAGAGCTCGCATGTTGGCTATACGGCTGCGGCTGCGCGACAACGCCATTAGCATCAAGGGCCTGGAATCGCAGGTGGCCCAATGGCGGACGCGCTTCTATCTCGAACAAGACAATTACCACCGGGACACTCAGGTAAAGCCGGCTTGGGACCGAGCTTTGGACCAGCTCAGTTTGGCGCGTGACGAAGTGATAACTATCGAGCGCCAGCTCGATGCGGCGCTGGATGAGGGCAGACGGTCTGGGGTGCCCCCGGGTTGGCTACGAGAGGGTATCGAATTCGAGCCTCAAGACGATCCCGTTGAAGAGGTCTACATAGATCCGGCGGAGCCTGTGATCTTGGACGAGTCGAACTGGTGAGCCCCGTGAGATCAACCCTGGGAAAGAGATTCTTCGTCGAGACCTGGGGCTGCCAGATGAACGAGCTGGACAGCCAAAGGATGACAGGGCAGCTCATGCAAGAGGGCTTTTTGCCCACCAAAGAAGCCTCTGAGGCTGACGTGATCTTGCTGAACTCCTGCAGCGTTCGCGAGAAAGCTGAGCACAAAGTATTTTCTCGATTAGGTGAATATCGGCTCCTGAAAATGGATAAGCCGGACCTCGTGATCGGACTATGTGGTTGCGTCGCCCAGCAAGTTGGGCAAGCTGCTCTAGATAGAATTCCCGAATTAGATTTCGTCCTCGGCCCTGCCAGGACCGGGGAACTTCACGAAATCATCGACCGGCGCAGGAATGGGGAGCGCGTTGTGGCCACCGGCTTCCCGAAAAACCGAGTTTTCGACATCGACACGATCTCACGCGACGGACAGTACAAGGGGATGGTGACCATCGTCGAAGGCTGCGACAAGAAATGCACTTTCTGCATTGTTCCGTCAACCCGCGGACCCGAGTTCAGTAGGTCGAAGGACGAGATTCTAAACGAGGTGAGGCATCTTCGTGACTTCGGATTCAAGGAGATTGAACTTCTCGGGCAGACTGTCAACCACTGGAAGGATCCGGCAACAGGGGAGGATTTCGCGGTACTACTCGACGCCGTAGCCACCATTCCTGGAATTGAGCGATTGCGCTTCATCACTTCGTATCCGCGTGATTTTACCGCGGAGATGGTGCGACAGTTCGCAATGCACCAGAATATTTGCCCCTATTTGCATCTGCCGGTACAGTCGGGATCGGACCGGGTACTTAAGCGGATGGGCAGGGGGTACACAATCGAGGTATACAAAAAGCTGACGGCTGAACTCAGAATGGCCCGTCCAGGGATCGCCCTATCTACTGATATTATCGTCGGATTTCCTGGTGAGACCGCTACAGACTTTCGGAAAACGCTAAGTCTATTGGAGGAGATTCAGTTCTCGTCTATATACGCGTTCAAGTACTCGCCACGACCCGGAACTGCGGCGCTGCATCTGTCTGATGAATGCGATCCGTCAGTCGCTGATGAACGCTTACAAACCTTGTTCAGGCTACAGGAAGGAATCCAGAGAAGGATCAACCAGAGTCTGGTGGGTACGACCCACCAACTTGTCGTCACCGGGTGGGGCAGAGAGCCAGGCACCCAAATCGGCCGAACACCGTGCCATCGAGTCGTTCATTTCCCGGTCAAGGACCAGCATGTCTCACTCGGTGACCTGACTTCGGTTCGGATCGAACACGCCAATACACACAGCCTAATGGGATCACCCGCATGAAGAGTCGATCGGATAATGATCCGATAAGAATGCGCCTAAAAGGCCTGGTCCTCGACCCCACATCCAACCTTCCGATCGTCATTCTACGCGACGAAGAGAGCCGTCTCTTTCTACCGATTTGGGTCGGCGTTTTCGAAGCGAATGCGATCGCCTTGCACATGGAAGAAATCGACGCTCCGCGCCCCATGACCCACGATCTCTTGAAGAATTCACTGGAGTCACTTGGTGCTGAGGTTAGCCGCATTCTCATTTCAGACCTCAAAGACAATACATTCTACGCCTCGATTTTTCTGCGGTCCCACAATCGCCAAGAGGTTACACTCGACTCTAGGCCCAGTGATGCGATCGCTCTGGCAATCAGAACCAAGGCTCCTATCTTCGTTTTGAGATCAGTTCTCGAGAAAGCGCAAGCCTTCGCAATCTCTTCTGCGGTGCAAGACGAAGACCTCCTGAAGAAATGGCTCGACGAAGCCGATCCGGAAGATCTCGGCAAATATAAAATGTGAGTTCGGCGCAATTATTGCAACCGTCTATAGTCCACTAAACCACCATAACACGCTTATCTGCAACACTTATCTGAGATGTCGGCCCGCCGACACTGAGTCCATTGACCTCTACCAAGGCTTGCAATAGACTTTCGACCAATCATGATTATTACCATAGCCAATCAAAAAGGTGGGGTCGGAAAGACCACCACCGCGATCAATTTGGCGGCAGGGCTAGCATCCAAGGGGTTGCGAACACTATTGGTCGATTTGGACCCACAGGCGAATAGTTCGATGTCATTCATTGACACACAGGCTCTGTCACCAACTATCTACGAAGCTCTGACAGAGGACGATGTCGGTCTTGAATCGGTTATCTACAAAGTCGAGAGTGTGCCGAATCTTTCCATTGCTCCCTCGTCGATAGCTCTCGCAAAGATAGAAGCCAAACTCATCGGCGAGCTGGACAGTTATTACAGGCTCATGGATAAATTCAGGGGTTTGCGAGAGCCCTTCGACTTCGCCATTATCGACACGCCTCCTACCCTGGGTATCATTACGGTCAATGCTCTTGTCGCAGCCACTCATGTGTTGATCCCAGTGCAGTCTAGTTATTTCGCACTCGAGGGCACTGATGACCTGCTCGAAACTATTGACAAGGTGAAAGCGCGCTCCAATCCACAGCTGCAGATTCTGGGTGTCCTCCTTACTCTCTTCGACAAGCGAACACTCTTATCGCGCGACATGCTGAAGCAGGTGAAGAAAGTATTCGGAGAAAAGCTCTTCGACACCGTGATCACTAAGAGCGTACGCCTCGAGGAGAGCCCCGCCTACAAGGAATCGATCTTCACCTTCGCGCCGACCTCGAGCGGCGCTTTTGAGTACTACAAACTTTGTGAGGAAATCCTTGCCCGTGTCTAAAAACTCAAACGAGAAGAAGGGCCTGCCGCAGCGCGTGAAAATGCGGCACGACAGTCATTTCGTAAATGAGTTCGCGGGTCGCCACACGGAATCGATTGGAGAAATGGTTCATATCGATCGTATCGTGGCTGATCCCAACCAACCCAGGTCAAGCATGGGAGACCTTGATGAACTCGCTGCCTCGATCCAGGACAAGGGCATTCTGGAGCCGATTCTAGCGCGCCCGATTTCGATGAATCGTGGCGAGGGCGATCAGGATCTAATGATTATTTCGGGTGAACGGCGGTATCGAGCTGCTCTGGAGTTGGGCCTGCGAGAAGTTCCGGTGATTGTCATGGAAGTGAGTGAACAGGAGGCTCTGGAAATCGCGCTGATTGAAAACCTCCAGCGCAAAGATTTGACGCCGTTTGAGGAGGCCGAGGGGTACAAGGCCCTGGCTGAGCTACATGGATACACTCAAGAGCAAATCTCGAGGGGAGTCGGCAAGTCTAGATCACTGATAGCAGAGACTATGAGACTGTTGGAAATGAGCCCTAGAGTCAGGGACGTCTCTCAAGCTCTGGGTATCAGCTCGAGGTCGATACTACTCGAAGTCGTTCGGCGTGGCGGCAGCGACTCAGACATGGTTTCGAGATTGGAGGAGGTGGCTCGGTTCGGCCTCAACCGTGATGAGTTGCGCCGAAGAAGGTCCGCTGAAGATAAGCCCAAGGTCGGATCGTCGTCGAGGCGGACGCGCCGCAGGCCGTACGTATTCAACTTTCGTCCTACCGATAAGAGTTACAGGGTTTCTCTTGCCTTCAAAAAGAGTGTTGTCGAAAAGGAAGACCTTATCGTGGCTCTGGAGAGCGTTATTGCGGAATTGCGGTCGAGCC
>JAZFTL010000157.1:0-2613 GCA_036446675.1 Thermoanaerobaculia bacterium | reverse complement strand
AACAGCTTAAATAACAGGAACAAAAATTCTCTGTATTTCCTTCATATGTAGGGACTATTATGCCTTGTATCCACGTATTCAAGCTAAAACACGAAGTTACCATGCCTCAGGGCAGTTGATCAAAACTGCCTTACAGTAGGCAAATCCTTACGCTGTAAGGCCCTGCTTGAGTTCATTGTGATCTCCGAGTCAGGCCGCAATCTGGTTCCAACTCGGAACGGTACGGCTACCAATGTTCTCGATCAAGAGTTCGATCGAGACGGTTGAAAGGTGCTGCTGTTCCAATGCCCTTCTTTGCTATTTCGAAAGCTCGTCCTCTTCCGCTAAGGCAGCTCGAAGGTAGTTGGGGAGTCCATGGCATCAGATGGACGCACTGTGTCCTTCATCCTGAGCAGCAGACGCTTCCCGGCCACGGGTATAGGAATTCCCTGAACGTGAACGGTTTCGATATCATCGCTTCGCTCAGCTTCGTCGAAATCGATGCCGCAGGCCTTGGCCATCAGGTCGACGACGATTTCATCGGCAATGCGAACGACAGCGTAGCGGCTGATCTCCTCATCCGCGATTTCTGCAGCTGCGTTGTCGGGCAAGGATGACAGAGTTTTCTTGACTGCTTGGATGTTTTCTGTGGATGGATCGACCAGGAGATCGATGTCTCGCGTGCCGCGAACAAAGCCATGCAGGATGACGGCAAAGCCACCGATGAGAAGATACCGGGCCCCGGCCTCGTTGAGCCGTTGACAGAGCTTAGTTAGATCTTCGAGTTCAGGCGCGCGTGAGTAGCGGCCATTTGGCGAATCATCCATCGATCTGCCTCTTCGTGCGATTCGAAACGAAAGACCCCTTTCGGGACCAACGAACGGTGCCGTAGGCGGTTCAGAGTGCGTTGAAGGATCGCCGCATCGCCCAGGGAATCCGCTCCGGGTTGTCGCCGGGAATGCACAATCATTTCGGAACTCTGATCGGGTAGAGGCCCGGTTTGGGTCCTAGGTGCCATTCAGAGAGTATAGAGCAAATGGCTCTCACCCTTTTGACAGTCGCAGCTCACTCTCCTCGGGTCTGGAGGCCAAGGTAGCCTCGAAATCAAAAAGAATGAGGTCCGCACCGTGGTCAGCTATCCGTCGATCGCACCATTCGACGAGTAAGTCCCGTCGACGGATCAACGTCCTCATCTCCCAGCCGTTGAGAAATGGTCTTAAGACGTCGAACACCTCATGATCCTTGAGGTGACGCAGCCTGTCGAGCAGCCGGCGGTCGCAGAGCTGGATCTTGTCAGGGGTAGCCAGCTCGGCTCGACCCCGGAAGGAGCGGGTGTGATCGATGTACCAGAGCCTCCCGGCGCGATCATAGAGTACGTTGCCAAGGTGTCGATCGAAGTTGTAAATCAGGTTGTCGAAGGCGATCATAGTCTGTCGCTGTAAGAGCCGTGTGCGCGTTTGGTCACGATCGCGTTGCTCCGTCAGCAGAGTCGCTTCGGTGATTGCGTTCTCGACCCAAAGCTGCAGAGACCCGTTCTGTCCCCGAATACGGCGCAACACGACCGGAGGGACGCGTGGAAGTCCTACCAAGCGACTGAATTTGTAAGCTGCCACCTCTAACTTGTAGCTGTCGCGATCAATTTCGAAGGGGGTTTTCGCTTTTCTGGATTTGTTGAGAACTCGGTCGACCGTGCGAAAGACTGCGTGTGCCGTGATGCCATTCCTTTCTAGGGTCATTTTGTAGGGGCGATTGATCCCGGCGTCGATTCGCTTCCGATCGACGATACGAGCGCTCCGCAAGTAATCGAGGATCTCATCCTCGCTGGCGAATGGTAGTGGTTCTCCATTGGCATCTAGCCACAGGGGTGATGCGACTGAGTTGGGCGCCACAGCGAAGGCGCTGGCGGCCAAGAGTATGAGGCCACAGAGTAGCGGCAGAATCGGGCCGGCAGCCGTTGTCGGTGCTGGTCGCAACCTGTACTCGAAGGCCCTCATGTTGAGTAGTACGAGAAAAAGAACAGAATTGTTCCAGGGAACGGGAGGCCTGTGCAGAAGTCTGGCAGTCCGCCTTGCGGTAGAGCCTAAGTATTCCTGTTAGCGTAGGAGGCAAGTCGCTCGGTACTTGGTTGCAGAGAAAGGGGCAGTAATCGCGATGAAACAGGCGATCGTTCATGTGGCCTTAGTCGTGCGGGACTATGACGAGGCGATCGAGTTTTACACCCAGAAGCTTCATTTGAGCGTCAGGCCCGTTTGAGTCGAGTTGCACGAAATTGCGTAAGGTGGGCTTGACCGCCTGGCTTGCAGAAGTGCGGCTATGGTCTCATCGAATGGGGATATTCGGCGGCGCGCCGCTGAAAGCTCAGCACCTTTCTATTCTGGATCAAACCATCGCGGATCTCGATAGCGCGGCGGATAGTTTCGTCGCCCCCCCAGGCCGCCGGCCCGCCGACCACCGTCTCGATAAATGGCACCACGACTCTAGAGAGCTCCCATGTGGCGCTGCGCCAAAGATAGGTCGGGGTGTGGTCGACGGCGTAGTAGGTGACGTTGCCTACCGCGAAAGTCGGTCTCTCGAATGAGGTCGGACGGGCGAAGGAGAAGCCCATGCCGAGGTCGCAGCTGACGTCTACGATTA
>JAZFTL010000156.1:0-3680 GCA_036446675.1 Thermoanaerobaculia bacterium | reverse complement strand
GTTCCATCCGCACCGCAAGGCAGGCCGTGCCGTGTTGTGCGAGGCTTTGCCCCTCCGGCACCGGCCCGGATGTTATCCGCCAGTTGCGGCCCGCATAATCCTTGCCTAGGCTTGGATCTGCATGAGCGAGACTCATAGAGCCTGTCAAGAGCCCGTGCCCTTCGGCCTCTTTGGGATGAATCATGAAAAGGAACGGGCTCCCGAGTTCCCTCAGGCTAACTCGCACCAAGGCTTCGAGCTCCTTCTTCGATAGTACTTTCACATCAGCCTCCCTGGCCGTCGTACCGACAACCCCTCCTGATCGGAATCATAGAGAAGAATGGTCCTTCGAACTATGGCGTAAATCGCACCGCCCATGCCCTTGCAGGCGACGTTGAGCTGGGTCTCCTGGTGTACGCAGCCGGCACGCAGTTCGTTGTGACGCACGACAGTCGGTAGTAATAATCGGCTGCCTAGCCAATAGGTGCCATGGGTTTCGCATTACTTTGTGGTCAGATTCGGAGAGAAAGGTCAATATCGCGTCGAACCAGTCGTTGAGAGACGTCAAATCGTCGGGATTTGGAGCGGCGAGGCACTGTTTTCGGACCGGAACCAACTCTTCGTGAGTAAAACAGATTTTCTGGACAGCCTTCGGTCCCCGCAAGATAGAGCGGTGGTCTGGAGCGTGGCAAATTGTGAGTGAAATTCAGGCTTGCGAGTCGTCAGCCGGGATCAAAGGCCCGAACGAGTCCCTGCGGTACCTCATAGGCAATCGCCGGCTTCACGGCGTACTGTTTATCGCAGGCTAGGAGCTGTCCGCAGCCGTCGAGCGCATCGCTTGGATCCACTCCCAGAGCTGGTCGATCTGGTCCTCGCTGAGCTGCTCTCCGTACGAGGGCATCGAGATCTTCTGACGTTTCCAGAAGAACCCAATCACGGGATTGCGTTCGAGCCGGTGGCTGGTTCCTTCGACGACCCACTGCCGAAACTCCGCAACATCGCGCACCATGTCGGGGAAGTTCCCGCCCAGGAACCCCGGCACGAAGCCGCCCAGCGAACCGGGGTTCGGTAGACCGCCCGAACCCTCTACGCCATGACAGGCGGTACAGCCACTCGCGCGCGCCAGATCACGAGCTGCAGTCATTGCCTCGCTGGCGACCGGATCGCTCGGATCGACCGGATCGACGCGCTCGACGGCAGCTGTGAAAGCGACCAAGTCGTCGATTTCAGCGTCCGTGAGACTCGCCTCGAACGCCGGCATACGCAGGTGTTGCCGGTTCAACCGCTCGGCTACTTTGGCGCTCTGCAACCAAGAGCGCGGCGCACCAAAGCGGATGAACTCTTCGATCTGGGTGGGATCCTCAGCGTACATCGCAGCGTTGCCGGCGGCAAACCGCGGCACGCTCCCCCAGCGGCTACCCGGATTCGGAATCTCTCCCTGAGAATACGACCAGTGACAGGTGGTGCAGCCTTGCTGCTCGGCCAACAGCCTACCCCGTAGGATCGGGTTCAACTCACGCCGCATCAGCACCCAACGCGTCAGCGGTAGAGTCACCACAATCAGCAGCAGGACGGCGACTAGCGGAGCTAACCAAAAACGGTAGCGCACAAGCTGAGTTACGCCAACCGAGCGAGCCCGGACCGGCGCCCGCTCGGTTGGGTGAGGCTTTGGGTCTGCCGGATCAGTCGCCCGCCTTGGAGCTCGTGACGGTGAGTACCTTCAGGCCGTCTCTGTCGGCTAAGGTGCCCATCACTTCGGCCGTCCCGCCCGCTAAGTCCTTCAGGGCTTCATAGGGATCGCCGTCCTCATGATTCGCGGCGAGCAGTACTAAGGTGCCATCTGCCGTTAACAGTCCCATGGGCTGGCCGTTCTTGACACAGCTCTTGGCGCAACTACTGTGGTCCGGGCCATGCGCTCCCTTGGCCACGTAGCAAGCCAGATCTACGACCTCTCCAGTCCAGCTACCCTCATCACTCTTACCGTCACCGTCGGCATACACCGCAGTCGCGAATACCAGCACAACAGCTACCAAAACCAAAGTCAGTCTCTTCATCACTCTTGAACTCCTTTCGATACTGTGAATAGTACAACGACTCTTCATATACGACACCGAAGCTCCGGCGGATTCAAATCAACCCACCCAATGGGGCGGCCATTGCGGATGGCTGTCACGGTTGATGATAGCTCAGTAACCAGGCAATACCCCATTGAAGTCAAATCAGGGCCGTCGCCGTCTCTGCCTAAATCACCGTTCCGGCGGGAATAGTCACGCCGCGAGGGACCACAATAATCCCGTCACGAATAGCGTAGGTCTCATGGTCGGCGTCTTCTACCCCGGCCGCATTCACCAGCTGTGACTCATCTCCGATCCTCGTATCCAGATCGATGATGGTACGTCGCAAGGTGCAGTTCCGACCAATACCCAATCCTGGTTGGCCTGCCGTCTCGGGAGTCCGCTCATATCGATTCGCGCCCATGATTACGCTGTCTTCGATCTTTGACCCGGAGCGCACGATTGAGCGGATACCGATCACCGAACGGGTGATACTGGCTCCAGAGAGAATACCGCCCTCGCAGATCAGCGAGTGCCGGATGGCGCACTCATCGATTTTCGTACCAGGTAAGAAACGAGGCCGCGTGAAAATCGGTGCAGCTGGGCTGTAGAGATCCATCGAGGGGACGGGTCGGCAAAGCTCGAGATTGGCCTCGTGGAAGGCGCGAATGGTCCCAATGTCCCTCCAGTAGCCAGGATAGCCGTGAGCAAATACTCGATGATCCCGGATGGATGACGGAATGATTTCCCGACCGAAGTCAGTTGCCTCCGACCCGGTGAGAAGATCGCCCAAAACCTTGGGCTTAAAGACGTAAATACCCATACTGGCTAGGCAGAGTTCCGGCTTGGCCGCGAAACCCAATCTGGTAAGCGTCTCTTCTGGAACGACTAAACTCGAGATGACCTCTGCGTCGTCAGGCTTCTCCACAAAGTCGATGACCCTGCCGGAGGCATCGATCTTCACGACGCCGAATGCGTGGGCCTCCGCTCTTGGAACCGCGCTCACGGCCACGGTCAGATCCGCTGTGTTACTGCGATGCCAATCGACGAACTCGCGCAGATTCATCAAGTAGAGCTGGTCTCCCGAAAGGATCAAGATCTCTGACGGCTTCGTATAGGACAATCGGTGCAGGTTTTGACGCACCGCGTCGGCTGTACCTTGGTACCAATCGGTGTTCTCCACGTTCTGCTCCGCCGCCAGAATATTCACGAAGCCTCGGCTAAACACGTCAAAGCGATATGCCTGGGCAATGTGTCGATGCAGGCTGGCACTATTGAATTGAGTGAGCACATAGATCCGGTTGATCCCGGAGTGAAGGCTGTTACTAATCGGTATGTCGATCAGGCGGAACTTCCCAGCGACAGGAACCGCCGGTTTGGCTCGATACCGAGTCAAGGGCGCCAGTCGGCTACCCTGCCCACCACCGAGAATCGCTGTTACCACTCCCTGCATGTTGTTACTTTCGAGCCGTGTCACCTCGAGGCTCTGAGCGCACTGGTCACTCCTCAGCAACTCCTAGCGTAGCTCTTGCTGCCGCCAGCCGCGCGATCGGCACTCGATACGGCGAACACGACACGTAGTCGAGCCCGCAGGACTCAAAGAAAGCGATCGAGTGCGGCTCTCCACCATGTTCCCCGCAGATTCCC
>JAZFTL010000155.1:0-2858 GCA_036446675.1 Thermoanaerobaculia bacterium | reverse complement strand
GGGATACTTCGTAGATGGTTTCGTGCCCCTTCGAGCTCTAGGCGACGACGTTTTTCGACTCGATGAGCAGCTCCAGGCGCTGGTTGGAGAGAGAGGGGGAAAATCCTATCGATTGGGCGACGCGTTGGCTGTTCGGTTGGTGGAACTGAATGAGCGTCGACGGAGTCTGGAACTACGACTGGTGAGGGCGCAGTCTGCAAAGCGACGCCCCGGACGGAATCGTCGCAGAGGTCCGAGCCTATAGCGCTGATTCAGGACGTTTCGACTCCACCACGCAGATTCTCAACAGACTGCTAGACTGACGAGGTGATGCACATGTCGAGCTTGCGAAACCTAGGTTTATTGTTCTTGATTGCGGCTCAGTTGGCCTGTGGCGGGAGCAAAGCAGAGCGGACTGCACAGACCAAGGATGAGATTCAGCTGTATTTGGAAACCTACCTGCCCATTCTGGCCGAGGCGTACGCGACGGGTGATGTGCGACCGTTGAAGGGCCTCGCTGCCGAGAAAGAGGTCGCCTACGTCAGAAAATTCTTAGAAAAGCTTGCCGACTCGGGCAAGACTCTCGAGCCGAAGTTCGGGCATGTGACCATCGAGGACTTCAATGTGTGGAACCACTCCAACGCTTTCGTCACGACTGTAGAGACTTGGGATGTGAGATTGTTTGCCACCGGTTCACATACTCTGCTGGGAGAGGACATCGGTCGTTCCGATCGGGTCAAATACCAGCTGAAACGGGATGATGGCCGCTGGCGAGTCCTGTACCGTTCGAAGCAGGGTTGAGCACGACGACCCTGCAGCACGATGCCCTTGCTTCCATCCGTAGCGATCGTCGGACGTCCAAACGTCGGCAAGTCGACTCTCTTCAATCGGTTTGTCGGGCGGCGCCAGGCGATCGTTCACGATCGGCCTGGAGTCACTCGCGATCGGATATCAGGAATCGCGGAGATTGCTTCGGGGCATAAGATTCACATTGTTGATACGGGAGGGCTGGTGCCGGGGCATGACCCCCTCGGCTTGAACAAGCAGGTTCTCCAGGCAGTGCAAGAGGCTGATTTTTGCCTTCTACTCGTTGACGGTAGGCAGGGATTGGTTACGGCGGATGAACAGGTCTGGCACGAAATTCGACCCCTCGGTAAGCCAACTCTGCTGGTCGTCAACAAGGGGGATACCCGCTTGGCACAGGAGAACTTTCGGGAATTTCATAGCCTCGGCTTCAGTGAGATCCATCTCCTCTCAGCCGAGCATGGAACCGGTTTCGCAGATCTCTGCGAGACACTGGTCGAGGTGTTGCCGACAGTCGGCGTCGAAGTCTCTAGCGCGGCCTGCAAGGTGGCTATCGTCGGTAGGCCCAATGTCGGCAAGTCGTCAATCGTCAACCGGATTCTCGGCGAAGAGAGGGTACTCGTTGCGCCAACCCCCGGAACCACCCGCGATCCGATCGACTCGACATTCGAAACCGACGGCAAGGACTATTTGCTGATCGATACGGCCGGCATCCGCCGCCGCAGTAAGGCAGCAGATACCGCCGAGGAGATCGCCATTATGATGGCTCGGCGTCAGATCGCTCGGGCTGACCTGGCGCTCCTGGTAATCGATGCAGCCCATGGTGTCACCACTGGAGATCTCTCCATCGCCGGGGTGGCGTGGGAGGAGGGCAGGGCGACGGTGGTGGTCGTGAACAAGTGGGATCTGCTGTCGGAGCCGGAGCACGAGGCCTTGGAAAAGACCTGGGAGCGGCTGGCCATGGTCCTTTCGTCGCCGCCGCGAGTGAATATTTCAGCTCTCACCGGTCGTGGAATGAAGTCACTATTTCCACAAGTCTCGGCCAGCTACGAAGCGTATATCCAAGAGATACCCACCAGCGAGCTCAACCGAGTGCTACAGGCAGCGGTGACCAGGCATCCAGCCCCAGCTAGACATGGCCGGCCCTGGAAGTTCTACTACGCGACTCAAGTTTCACAGGCGCCTCCCACTTTTATCTTGTTTGCGAACCGAAAGTTAGATCATCATTCGAATTACCGACGCTACCTAGAGAACTACCTGCACGAAGAATTCGAACTAGCCGGGATCCCAGCTCGATTGGTCATCAGAGAGAAGAAGAGCAAAGGATCCAAAAACTGATGTCCACGACCGCAAGTTGTCCTCTCGTCAGGAGGGTTTGCTTGAAGATTATCAGCAGTGGAACTATACTTTCCGAGTAATTCTTCAAGTATTACTTTAGGTATTCGAGTGGAATGGTATCGCGAAAACAGCCGATCAATCGAGCCCAGCTGACCAGGGCAGGCTTGGCGGAGGCGGTCTACCGGCACGGCGGTCTGAGTAAATCCGAAGCGGGTGATGCCGTGGCCTCGGTTCTGGATATTCTAAAATCGGGCCTGCAAAGTGGACGAAAGATCAAGATCACCAATTTCGGAGTGTTTGAGATCAAGTCGAGGCGGGGTCGAATCGGTGTCGACCCGGTCAGCGGAGAGCGCATAACGATTCCGGCACGCCGTAGATTGTCGTTTCGGCCATCCGAGAAATTACAGTCCCTGGTCCAAGGGGAACCCACGCCTAGCGCCCCTCGCAGTCTCATTCTGTTGGATGAGACCAAGAAGACGGACTCCTGATTGGCTCGAATATTTCAGATGGTTGTGCCAAAAACGAAGCAGGGTTAGGGAGAGGGCGAAATGGCTGAAAAACTCTATTTCAAGATCGGTGAAGCCTGCAAAGAGCTGGCTATCCAGCCCTATGTGTTGCGCTATTGGGAGACCGAGTTTCCCATACTGAAGCCCACCAAGAGCAAATCCGGCCAGAGGGTTTACAGTCGAGAGGACCTCCACATGATTCGGCGCATCAAGGAGCTCCTGTACGACGAG
>JAZFTL010000154.1:0-4378 GCA_036446675.1 Thermoanaerobaculia bacterium | reverse complement strand
TCCTCGCACTCTGGCTGCAACCTTCGCAGCCGGCCAGCCCCGACCTCTGACTTGGTCGAATCGCGGTGAAGCGGTAATTTATGCCCAGCCTCTCAAACAGGCATCTACCAGCGGTGGGACGGTCCTCGTACGACACGACGTCGAGTCCGACCGAGTTCAGGCGTTAGCCTTTATGGAGAATGTCGTCACGAGCGTCGAGGTTCTCTCTGCCGGCGTCCTGGTAGTGAGTACCGAGGCGACGAGCGGTGGACTCAGAGAGCGGGCCCTCGCACTGAGTTCGTGGCAGGATGGGGATTGGCTCACTCACGGAGCGGGCCTGGACCGGCAGCCGGTCTATTCGCCGGATGGTGAAAGAGTGATGTTTACTTCTGACCGGACCGGCAATTTAGATATTTGGGAAATCTCGAGCATAGATGGAGCGCTACGGCGGCTGATCGATCATCCGGCCGATGATTGGGATCCGGCTTACTCGCCCGACGGCCGCAATCTCATTTGGAGTTCTGACCGGGGAGGGCACTTCGAAATCTGGATGGCAGAGGCGGATGGAAGGAATCCCCGCCAGGTTACCAATGATGGATTCGATGCCGAGAATCCTACGATGACGGCTGACGGAGAGTGGATCGTGTACAACACCTCGAATCCGACTCAGGGCGGCGTCTGGAAGATTCGCCCTAATGGGACCGATGCAACCCATTTGTGGGCCGGACTCACAGGCTTGCCCGAAGTGTCTCCCGACGGGCGCTACGTTGTTTTCACAAGGCAAGTTGCGCAGTCCGCCGCAGTCATACGCAACGCTTCAGTCGAGGTGATAAGCGCAGTCGACGGGAAGAAAATACCTTTCCAAATCGATTGCAAGGGAATTGCGGCGACGGGCTTCAACGTTGCCATGGGACGATCCCGATGGATGCCGGACGGAAGGGGAATCGCTTTTGTCTGTAGTGATCCCGTCGCTGGAATCTTTCGGCAAGATTTTCGACCCGGCGCCGATACGAGGGAGAGCCGTTCACTGCTTGCCAGCGGCGACGGTACCAACGTACCGGAGTCCTTTGGGATCTCATGGGATGGAACACGGATCACTGTCAGTGAAGTCGGAATCCTTCGTCGAATCGAAGCCGTGTCGAATCTTCCTGGGGTGACTCGGTAGACATTCCGGGAGTCCGCCAATGATCGGCACCACCCTCTCCCACTACAAAATCACCGCCAAGCTCGGCGAGGGCGGCATGGGGGAGGTATTTGTGGCGGAGGACTCGGAACTACGCCGCAAGGTGGCACTGAAGGTCTTGCCTCAGGCTATGGCGGTCGATTCGGATCGGTTGGAGCGTTTCAAGCGTGAGGCCCGCAGCGTTGCGGCTCTGAATCATCCGAATATCGTCACGATCTACTCGGTCGAGGAAGACGCCGGAGTTCATTTCCTGACGATGGAGCTGGTCGAGGGCAAGCCACTCTCCAGCCTATTGTCCGAGGGGGGTATTCCATACAGAGACGTAGTGGCCATCGCTTTGGCACTGGCAAGGGCGCTGACAGCAGCGCACGGGCAGGGAATCGTCCACCGCGATCTCAAGCCGGCCAATGTCATGGTGGGAGCGGATGGTGGAATCAAGGTGCTCGATTTTGGCTTGGCGAAACTGCAGGCGACTGCAGTCGCTGCAAGAGATTCAACCGGGCTGCCCACGCTGACCATGACCCAGCAGGGCGTCGTCATGGGGACCGCCCCCTACATGTCACCGGAGCAGGTGCGTGGAGAGGAGGTGGATCATCGCAGCGATCTCTTCTCGTTTGGATCTGTGCTCTACGAGATGTTAACCGGCCGCCGAGCCTTCCAAGGCGACACGGCTGCCGAGACCATGACGGCGGTTCTAAGATCCGATCCTCCCCCGCTGTCGGGCCCCGATGCATCGATTCCGTTGCTGCTCGCCAAGATTGTCGAACGCTGTCTGGCCAAGAATACGAACGATCGCTTTCAGTCAGCGACCGACCTCGCCTTTCAGCTCGAGACTTTATCTGACTCTACATTGACGACCAGCGGAGGGCTACCAGCCGTAGGTGATACGGCAAGCCGGAGTCGCAAGGGGGTCGTTCTGGCGGTTTTGGCTTCCCTCGGCCTCGGAGCGATCGCTCTCCTCACAGGTCTCAACTGGCGCGGCGCGCCGCCGAAGAACCTTCCGCCCCAAACGCGCACCATTACCTACTCAGGCTCGGATTCGAGCGTGTCGGCATCACCGGATGGCAGGCTTCTGGCCTTCGTGTCGATGCGCGACGGCGTCCCGAAGATCTGGCTCAAGCGGGTGCCCGATGGGGACGAAGTGGCGCTGACCGAGGGACCGGATTCTGAGCCTCGCATATCACCGGACGGGTCGGAAGTGCTGTTCGGCCGCAACCGGGGTCTGTATAGAGTTTCCATTCTGGGGGGATCGCCGCGCAAACTGGTGGACGATGCGGGTCAGGCCGACTGGTCGCCCGATGGCGAGCGCATCGTCTTCGTGCGGGGTGGGCTGGAAGGGGCCGAACTACGAACGATCGGCGCCGATGGCAGCGGCGAGCGGTTTCTCTACCGGGCCGAGGGCCGGGCACTGGCGTTTCCCCGCTGGTCACCGGATGGCAGCAACATTGCCAGTTCTCCTGTCGTACCGGGAGCCAATGTTGCAGAGCCTAAGGTGCTGCTCGTCGATGTGGAGTCGGGATCTGCTCGTACCCTTGCGGCTTCCGTTGCAGTCGGTCAGCCGTTCGCTCTCACCTGGTCGATCGGCGGGGAGGCGCTCATCTATGCCCAGCCACTCAATCAGACACCGATAGCTGCGGGCATGGTTCTCGTTCGGCACGATGTGACTTCCAATCGAGGCCACCCGTTGGCATTTCTGGAGGCTATCGTAACGAGTCTCGATATCCTTTCCGAAGGGGTGTTGGTGGTGGGTACCGAAAGGTCGAGCGGCGGGCTCAGGGAGTGGGAGGTCGGTGACGGGTCGGAGCAGGAGGGGCATTGGCTGACCCGTGGCAGTAGCGTCGACCGACAGCCGGCCTACTCCCCAGATGGCAAGCGAGTGATTTTCTCATCCAACCGTACCGGCAACCTGGATCTCTGGGAGATCTCGACAGGCGATGGAACGGTCCGTCGGCTGACCGATCATCCGGCGGACGATTGGGATCCGGCGTACTCTGTTGACGGTCGAGATATTATTTGGAGCTCGGATCGCGGGGGGAACTTCGAAATCTGGATCGCCGAGGCGGACGGACGGAATCCACGCCAGGTGACAAACGACGGCTTTGATGCGGAGAATCCCAGCATGACCGCTGACGGAGAATGGATCGTCTACAATTCGAGCCATCCCGAAAAAGGCGGTGTTTGGAAGATTCGCCCCGACGGCAAGGATGCTACGCATCTGGCGGCGGGGGCGACGGGTCTGCCTGAAGTGTCGCCCGACGGTCGCCACATTGTCTTCTCAACTCAGATCACATCGTCCACTGTATTACTAGAAGTGGTGAGAATAGAAGACGGTGCCAAGGTACCTTTTCGCATCTCCTGCGAAGGTGATGCAGCGACAAGATACACAATAACTCTGGGTCGCGCCCGCTGGCTGCCGGACGGGAAGGGCATCGCCTTTGTCTGCGGCGACGGCGGGCTTGGCATCTACCGTCAGGATTTTCGGCCGGGTACCGACACCAGGGCGACGCGCAGGGTGCTGGTCAGCGGCGACGATGCGAGCGCTCCGGAGTCCTTTGGAATCTCACCGGATGGCAGGCGGATAACCGTAGCTGAGATCGAAATCTTGCGGCGGATCGAGACTATCGCGAATCTTTATGGGGTCACCCGGTAGGGAGCATGGTAGGCAGGCAATGATCGGCCGAACTCTCTCCCACTTCAAAATCACCGCTAAGCTCGGCGAAGGCGGCATGGGTGAGGTCTATCTGGCTGAAGACAGCAAGCTCGGCCGCAAGGTCGCCCTGAAGGTCCTCCCACCTGAGATGGCAGCGAATCCCGATAGCCTCCAACGACTGGAACGTGAGGCCAGGGCTCTGGCTGCGCTCGACCATCCGAATATCATCCCGATCTATTCGGTCGAGGAGTCGGGCGGCGTTCACTTTCTGACGATGGCCTATGTCGAGGGCAAGACCCTCGGCGAGCTGATCCCCCCTGGCGGCTTGCCTCTGGATCGACTTCTGATGCTGTCGATACCCCTGGCAGACGCGCTGCATGCGGCTCACGAGCATGGCATTATCCATCGGGACCTCAAGCCGGGGAATATTATGGTCGATGAGAACGACCGCGTCAGAGTCTTGGACTTTGGGCTGGCGAAGCTCCAAGCACCTTGCGAGACCGAGGATCAGAGCCTCCTGCCGACGCCGGCATTGACCCGCGAAGGGGCCATCTTGGGAACTTTTC
>JAZFTL010000153.1:0-4846 GCA_036446675.1 Thermoanaerobaculia bacterium | reverse complement strand
TCATGGAGGAGGCGCTCCTCGTCTTGGAGTCGCGTCCGGAGGATGGCGAGGCGCTCGGTGAGATATTCCGAACTGTCCATACCCTGAAAGGAGACTCGGCGACGGTGGGCTTTAAGGCCTCGGCTGCCTTCGCTCACCAAGTTGAAGACTTGCTCGATATTCTGCGGTCGGGAGAAGCAGAAGTCACGCCGCACTTGGTCACATTGCTCCTGCGCGGTGTGGACGTTCTTCGAGATCTGCTGCGGCGCGGCGAATCCGGTGGGCATGACCTTACCGGAACTCACCAAGAGCTTCTTGCTCAGCTTACGTTGGAAGTCGAGTCACAAACTGGAGAGATTGCGAGCGATGCCAGCAGCAGTGACACGTTGGCCGACGCACTCGGCTCAGCCACCGTAATCGAGGCAGAGGTAGATGGCGGAGTGGGCCGCACTCACCAAGCGAAGACCCTGCGGGTCGATCTCGACAAGCTTGACCAACTCTTGACCATGGTGGGAGAAGTTGCAGTAGCCCGCGGGCAATTGACTCAAATGTTGGAGGATGAATCACACTCCACCAAGATGATATTGGAAACCCACAGAGAAGGCGATCGGTTGCACATGGACGTCCAGGAGCTTGTGATGAAGCTACGGATGGTGCCGGTCGGTCCCAGTTTTCAGCAGTACGCCAGAACAGTCCGCGATCTCTCACTCGCCAAGGGAAAGCTGGCTGTCCTGCATATCGAGGGGGGCGATGTCGAGGTGGACAACTCGGTTCTTCAGCTGCTCAAGGATCCGGTTAGTCACATGATCCGCAACGCCCTCGATCATGGAATCGAGCAGCCCGCTGTTCGAGTAAAGAAGGGCAAGCCGCCCAAAGGAACGATCACTCTCAGCGCGCGCCACGTAGCTGGCAGTATTGTCATAGAGCTGAGCGATGACGGCAAGGGGCTGGACCGCGGCAAGATTTTGGCAGAGGCGCGTTCCCGGGGACTTATTGGTGACCAGGAAGAGCCCTCAGATTTCGACCTTTTTCAGACAGTCTTCGAGCCCGGTTTCTCAACCGCTGAAAAAGTCACTGACCTCTCGGGCCGCGGCGTCGGCATGGATGTCGTCCGACGTAACATCGAGGCTCTACGTGGAACAGTAGAAATCGACAGCCCGCCGGGACATGGAACACGGGTTGTCATCCGTCTTCCACTGACGCTGGCAATCATCGAAGGCTTGCTCGTTAGAGCCGCCGAGGAGACTTTTATCGTGCCTCTCGATTCGGTTGTCGAATCGCTGGATCTGCCGATGGAGGCTCGATCCGGCAAAGACGATCGAGGTGTCATCAGCGTGCGCGGTCGTACCCTTCCCTGGGTTCGGTTGCGCAAATTGTTTGATCTTGTCGGACCTGTCGCACCCCGCGAGAACCTGGTTGTGGTGCAGCTTGCGGGCCGGGAGGCCGGCCTGGTAGTCGATGAGGTCTTCGGCAAGAGTCAAACTGTGATCAAACCCCTGGCGAAAATCTTTCAAAAGCTCCCTGGGATCTCCGGCTCCGCCATCCTCGGCAATGGCCGCGTTGCGCTCATCTTGGACGTCCCCGGCCTCTTGCGCCGTGAAGTCGAGCGTGAAGTTACGACAGCGTAGCTGCTCAAATTACAAGCCGACTGATCTGATAAGCTTTGGACCACGGTTCAGCTCCTAGAGAACGAAAGGAATAGAGAGAAATACGGTGAGAACAGTCGCTTTTGCCTCGCTGGTTCTGATGTTCCTTCTGGGGGTAGCCCCGCTGACGGCACAGAGCGATTATCAGGTAGTAGTAAATTCGCGGAATCCAGAGTCATCGATCGCTAAGGTCGAGCTGGCGAAGCTCTTTCTGAAGAAGACGCCTACTTGGAGCCATGGCTTGAAAGTAGCGCCGGTCGACCAAGCGTTGTCAAGAGCCGTGCGGGAGTTGTTCACTAGGGATGTCCACGGTAAGTCGGTTTCGGCAATCAAGGCCTATTGGCAGAAGATGATTTTCTCCGGCCGCTCCACGCCGCCGGCAGAGCTGGTCTCCGACAACGCGGTAATGACCTACG
Source organism: Thermoanaerobaculia bacterium (assembly GCA_036446675.1). Classification (GTDB taxonomy): domain Bacteria; phylum Acidobacteriota; class Thermoanaerobaculia; order Multivoradales; family JAHEKO01; genus JAZFTL01. The sequence continues at coordinate 2,805 of JAZFTL010000153.1, read as the reverse complement.
TGCGTAACAATTACGGCGGTGTCGGCTATGTGTCGGTGGGAGCAAGCGTGGGAACCGGCCTCAAGGTCTTACGCATTAACTGACTGTTCGAGTGGAATGATTGTTGCGGGGGAAGTCACCACCTGCAATGGGCGGGATCCTCCACGGCATCAGGCGGGTGTCTTTCCTCATTTGTCGACAGACTGCTCCTATGGCGCAGGTACTTGTTTTCGGCCCGATCTGACGCACGCTTGCCGCGATCGTTCTCTGAATTATTGGTTTAACTCGAGTTTAGTTCTGAGACTGGAATTGCACGAGATTAATGGCAACTTGTGTGCTCACCAACCAGATATCTTTCAGGTGATTATTGAGAAGCGTTTGGACGAATCGACAGACCTGATATCATTTGGCGCGCAGTTCAGTTTCTAAGCATGTGGGGTAGAGAGAGACTAATGATGATTACAACGAGATCATTCGCCCCTCTGGTCTTGATTTTCTTGCTGGCAGTGGGTCCGCTGGCGGCGCAGAGCAGTTATCAGGTGGTAGTGAATTCAGCGAACCCTGAATCGGCGATCCCCAAGGCGGATGTGGCGAAACTTTTCTTGAAGAAGACCACTACCTGGAGTAACGGTCTCAAGGTGGCGGCGGTTGACCAGACCTCATCACGTTCGGTGCGGGAGGCGTTCACCGAGGGTGTGCACGGTAAGTCGGTAGCCGCGATCAAGGCCTACTGGCAGAAGATGATCTTTTCAGGCCGTGCCACACCGCCGCCGGAGCTTGCCAATGATACCGATGTAATGACCTACGTGCGCAACAACTCCGGCGGAATCGGTTATGTGTCGGCGAGCGCCACACTGGGCAGCGGTCTCAAGACATTAAGCGTTAACTAAGCTGTTCGATGGACAGATCGTCGGAGTACGGTTTCCACCCATTAGAGGTGGGGGTCCTTCTTTGATCGAAGCGAGGGGATCGATGCTCAAGAACTGGAAAATTTCCTACAAGATCATGTTGCTGCCGGTGGTGGCGTCGATTGCCTTTCTGGTGATCGTTCTGCTTATTCCTAAGGCGGTATCCCAGAATGAAGAGCTCATGAATGAAATCGAGGCCGGCTACTTTCCGGCTTCCGAGCTCACCCGAGACCTGTTGCTCGAACTGGGACTTATTCAACGCGGTCTTCAAGACGCTGCTGCAGCGCAGGATATTGAATTCCTGGCCGAACCCGACGCCGCCCGCGACGCTTTTTTGGCGAAGCTGGCCGAGGCTGGGTCAAACTCGACCTTGAAGGCAGCGGATCTGGCCGGACTCGAACGTCGTTTTCGAGACTATTACGAGCTTGCCCGCGACACTACGATGCGGTTCTTCCAAGAGGAAGTGGGTGAAGGACTGGCGGGGGCCTTGGAGACCATGCAGCGTGAGTACAACACGATTTTGCAGACGGTGGAAGATGCACGGGCCGCGGGAAAGGAGAGCATGGCGGGTGCCTTCCAAGAGGCGCGGCAAAATCAGGATGCTGCGAATAGGGTAATCTCTCGGGTTACTATTTTTAGTATCTTTTGCATTGTGTTTCTTAGCGGTTTCTCTGTCTTTTTGGTACGCTCCCTGACCCGTCCTATTCAGCTTGCTTTGGTGGCGTCCAACCGCTTAGCCGAGGGTGACATGGACGCGCGCATCGAAGTTTCTTCGGGTGACGAAATTGGCCAACTGCTGCAGTCCATGAAAGAGATGACGAACTATTTGAGAGAAATGGCCGGCGTTGCCGAGAGCATCGCTGCAGGAGATCTTTCAGTCGAGGTCAAGCCGAGGTCCGAGGTTGACATGTTGGGCAACGCTTTCCAGAAAATGGTCGAGCAGCTCTCGGAGACCATTAGTGGGGTTCGTCTGGGCGTCGAGACCTTGTCCAGTGCGTCAGCGCAGATCTCAGCTACGTCTCAAACCCTGTCGCAAGGTACCGGCGAACAGGCGGCATCCGTAGAGGAGGCTTCCGCCAGCCTCGAGGAGATGACCGCCTCGATTACTCAGAACGCCAGCAACAGTCGTCAGATGGAGCAGATGGCGCTTATCGGAACGAAGACAGCCGAAGAAAGTGGAGCGGCGGTGCAGGAGACCGTCGAGGCGATGAAGTCGATCGCTGCCAAGATTTCCATCGTTGAGGAGATTTCCTATCAGACTAACCTCTTAGCCTTGAACGCTGCGATCGAGGCGGCGCGAGCCGGCGAGCACGGTCGCGGTTTCGCGGTCGTTGCCACCGAGGTCCGCAAGCTGGCAGAACGCAGTCAAGAGGCGGCGCGGGATATCAGTGGCTTAGCCTCCAACAGCGTCAAAGTAGCCGAGCGCTCGGGCGAACTCATCAACGAACTCGTTCCCTCCATTCGGAAGACGGCGGATTTGGTGCAGGAGGTTGCGGCGGCGTCCGACGAACAGTCCTCCGGCGTCGGCCAGATCAACGGGGCGATGGGGCGCGTCGACCAGGTTGCGCAGCGCAACGCCTCAGCTGCCGAAGAGCTTTCGAGCACCTCGCAAGAGATGGCGTCGCAGGCCGACACTTTGCAGCAGCGCATGGAATTCTTCCGCCTCACTCGTGATCAGGGCTCTTCCGCCAAAGGGAGGTCCCGTTTGGATTCGGCGCAAGCTGCCGCTCAGGCAGCCGCGATCAACGTCGGACTGCTGCGAGATAGACAGAGTCCGTCTGATGATGCTGGACTGGATCTTTCCGAAGTGCCCAATGATGACGGCGACCGTGATTTCGAGAGGTTCTAATGTATCGTACAGGATACTGGGCGCCGTGAGAAATATGGCTGTGGTCAACCAGAAAGGCGGCAGTGGCAA
>JAZFTL010000152.1:0-6931 GCA_036446675.1 Thermoanaerobaculia bacterium | reverse complement strand
CTTGACCGGTTCGCTGGCCATTCATCATACGTCCACATATGCTTCGACTTGATGGCGACTAGAATCAAAGGGCGCTTCAAGGTGCCCCACGTCTTCACGCTGTTGACGGGCGTAATTCTTGTCTGCAGCCTACTTACCTGGGTCTTACCGGCTGGGCAGTATCAGAGAGTGAAGCGCACCGTCGGGGGCCTGGAGAGGTCGGTTGTCGTACCAGACAGCTACGAGACCTTGCAGAAGAACTACTCGGTGAGAGGCGCTTTCCTTGGCGACGCGCGGCCGGGTTCTGCCAGCCCGGTGAGTCTGGTGGGTTTTCTCAGTGCTATTCCTCGTGGCATGGAGCGGTCGAGCGACATCATTTTCTTCATTCTTATCTTGGGTGGCGTCTTCGGAATTCTTCAGCGGACCGGTTCAATTGTCGCTCTGCTGAGCACCATGCAGCGGCGCTTCAGCGACTCATCTGCTCTGTTGACGATACTTCTTATGACCGCCATCGCAATTGGTGGATCGACCCTTGGCATGGGAGAAGAATTCATTCCGCTGGTTCCGATCTTTCTTATTGCATCCAAGCAGATGGGTTATGACCGAATCTACGGTCTGGCTCTCGTTTTTCTGGCGGCCGAGGTGGGCTTTGCGGCGGCGACCACAAATCCCTTCACCGTCAATATAGCCCAGGGCATTGCGGAGTTACCGCTGAATAGCGCGATCCCGTTTAGAGTGGTTTTTTTCTTTTGCGCACTCGCGCTGAGCGTCACCTACGTTCTCAGGTATGGAGCGCGGATTGCCAGGGATCCTTCGGCCTCATTTATGGCGCACGACTCATTCGACCTGGGGGACGAATCGGCCAAGGAGGTCATCCTGACGTGGCGCCACATACTGATTCTCGGCAGTTGTGCTGCGATCTTCATCCTCATTCTCTACGCGGTTCAGACTTTGGGCTGGTGGTTGGCCGAAATGGCAGGCGGCTTTATCCTGATGGGGTTTGTGGCGATCTTCGTCTCTCGGTTGCCGGCAGCCGACGCAGTCAAGGCTGCAGTCGAGGGCATGGAGGAGATGGTTGTGGCTGCCCTGGTAGTGGGATTCGCCCGCGGTATTCAGGTAGTCCTCGAGGACGCTCAGGTGCTCGACACTCTGATCCATTCTGCTGCGATGGTATTGCGGTTGGTTCCGACTTTTCTCGCGGCGGAGGGCATGCTGGTATTTCAAACCCTATTGAACTTCTTCATCCCGTCGGGGTCAGGCCAGGCAGCAGTTACGATGCCGCTGATGGCGCCTCTCGCCGACGTGCTCGGCCTATCACGTCAGGTGGCAGTGTTTGCTTTCACCTGTGGCGACGGGTTTTCGAATACGGTGATTCCCACCTCGGGTATTCTGATGGCGATGCTGAGCCTGGCCAAGATCCCTTACAATCGTTGGCTTCTCTTTATGTTTCCGCTCTTTTTGCAACTCTTGGCACTCTCCGCGATTTTTCTGGCCATAGCTGTGGCGATCGGGTTGAGCTGAGGGTCACGGTCTGAGAAAGCATGCAGGCTGAGTGGTCCGTATATCTCGTCAGATGCCGAGACGGGGAGCTCTATACTGGAATTGCCACCGATGTCGCGCGACGACTCGAGGAGCACCAGCGGGCTCAGGGCAAAGGAGCCAAATACCTTCGGGGTAGAGGGCCGCTCCGTTTGGTGTTTGAAAAAGCACTCGGCCCACGCGGCTTGGCCTTGACTGTCGAGAGCAAGATCAAGAAGCTGAGAAAAGATCGTAAGGAGAAGCTTGTCCTAGACACCGATGTTTTCGAGGTCTTACTTGCAGGTGCGCAGCGAGACGCTTCGCGCTTCGGCGCCCCGCGGGCCGAAGAAGTCAACAAAGACGCTACAGCGAGCAAGTAGTGACGCGGGGAGGGTTACTCTTGGGTCGTTGGCGCGAGCCTAAAGTCTGCAAGGTTCTCTTCTGTCTCGAAGTAGAAGATCGAGTTATCGGGAGCCGCTCCGATGACGGCCTTCGCTTTGTCGATTTCTTTGCCGCTCACCGGGTCGATCGCGATCCGCTGCTGCGGATCCGAGTTCAGAGCGTTGATGCACATCTGGCAGCAACCATAGTAGGTCTTGCCGTCGATTTCGGTTGATAGTTGTTCTTTCTTGAAGAGCCGGTTATTCGGCATGCAGACGTATTTTGCATCTACTTTTACTAGGCTGATGTCGGTAAGTGGTTCGGCGATAGCGGTCTCTGACTTTCCGTCTTGAGCGCTTTCATTTGATGCAGCCCAGGTGGGCGTTGTTACTGCCGCAAGCAGGAGGACTGCTCCCACGGTGGTTACTATCTGGCGGGTTTTTCCTGTCACTGAACTGTTCATCGAGAGTATCTCCTTAGGAGGGAAGTTGTGTTGGCTTCGTCTATTCTACTCGGAATCCAGCTTGTCGAGCACTTTTTTGATCGTCGGGAGGACGTTGGCGGCAAGTCGGCGATGTCCCGCGGCATTCGGATGGATGCCGTCAGGTAGATTCAGGGAAGCCACTCCGGCTACCCCTTCGAGCAGGAAGGGGACGAGCGGAATCTCGAACTCGATCGCCAGGGTCGGGTAGATCGACTCGAAGCGCGTAACGTACTCGGGTCCGAGGTTGGGCGGCAATTTCATGCCGAGTAACACCGGTAGTGCTCTAGCTTCCAGGATCTTGTCTAGAATTGCATTCAAATTTCGCCGAGTCATTACGCTTGAGAGTCCCCGCAGCCCGTCGTTGGCGCCGAGACATACGACGACGATATCCGGCTGTTGGCGAAGGATCCAATCGATGCGGCTCAAGCCGCCGGCGCTGGTGTCGCCGCTGACCCCGGCATTGATGACTTTGATCTCTACCCCACGCTTGGAGAGCTCTTGCTCGATGCGCTGCGGAAAGGCCACTTGCTCTGGAAGGCCGAGACCCGCGGTAAGGCTGTCACCCAGAAATACGACCCGAGGCGGCTGGTCGGTTGTAGTGGACCCTGGACGGGAAGCCGATGCAGGTTCGAAAGCCGGTGAGGCAATTGAAGATTGCTCCGCTGATTCTTGCTCGCCTGTTTGCGAGGGTTGTCCCCCGGGTGGGTTACATCCGAAAAGGGTGAGCACGACCACTAACGAACCGCTGCAGGGCACTTTGCTACCGTACAATCCAACCTCCAGCAGAACCGAAGCCCCTGCTCCACGTATTTGACTGTAGGAAATTCATATTTCGCCATCCTGTTCACAATTCTATGCAACGATCGCCTCTCATTGTACGTTGATCACTCTTAGGAGCCCCGTTGAATCCATCTCCGCATATCGAAGTACGACGCCTGACCAAGCGATATCCCTCTGGAGGGTCGTCGATTACTGTTCTAAATGAAGTTGATCTCAGTATCAACAGAGGGGACTCAGTAGCGATCGTCGGGCCCTCTGGGAGTGGTAAGTCGACTCTCTTGGCCCTCATTGCAGGGCTCGAGCGCCCGACGAGTGGTGAGGTCTATCTTGATGGTCGAAGAATCACCGACCTTTCGGAAGACGAATTGGCGATTCTGCGACGGCGGTCGATCGGTTTTGTGTTTCAGTCGTTTCAGCTACTCTCCAATCTCACCGCGCGCGAGAACGTGCTCTTGCCGCTTGAACTTGCAGGTTGTACCCACCGCGAAAGCCGCGTCGATGCTCTCCTGAGTGAAGTGGGTCTGCAGGAGAGAGGCCATCACTATCCATCTCAGCTGTCGGGCGGTGAGCAACAGCGCGTGGCGGTGGCGCGCGCCTTTGCGACTTCTCCGCCGATTCTGCTGGCGGACGAGCCCACCGGAAACCTCGACAGCGCGACTGGATCGCTCATCCTCGAGATGATGCGGCACCTTAGAGTGGAGATCGGGTCCACCCTGGTGTTGGTGACCCATGATCCGGAAGTGGCCAAGATCACCGACCGGGTCGTTCGCCTTCAAGACGGACGGGTTACGAGCGATGCGGCAGGAGGAACGCAGGTGTGAAGCCGGCTATGTCGGTCCGCTATATGCTGCGGGAATCGCGCGGTATGCAGGGGCGTATTCTCTTCTTTGTCGTGTGCCTGGGAATCGGCGTGGCGGCAATTGTCTGTGTGGCGGGCCTTGGAGCCGGAATAGAGGCAGGCATTCGTCGCGAGGCTCGGCAGATGCTAGCTGCAGACCTGTCGATTCGCGGCTTCCGCGAGCCGACTTCAGAACTCCTCGAGTTTCTTGACGCGCGACCTGGAATATCTCGAACTTCGGTAAAAGAGATGATCACGATGATTGCCACTCCAGGGCGCGCGGGTGCGCCGGGGCGGAGTCAGCTGGTAGAACTCAAAGCGGTGGGGAAAGACTATCCTTTCTACGGCGAACTCCAGATCGAGCCTCCGAGTCTATTGGGTCGACTATTGTCGGAGACGTCTGCGGTTGGTGCGCCGGACTTGCTGGCTCGACTCAGTCTCGCGAGCGGCGATCCAATTCTCATCGGAGGAAAGACCTTCACCCTTGAGGGAACAGTCAAGAGCGAACCGGACCGACTCGGAGGGGCGTTTTCCCTGGGCCCCCGTCTGCTGATCTCTGAAGCGGGGCTGGAGCGCTCGGGGCTCGAGCGGGTCGGGAGTCGCATCTTGCGCCGCACGCTGGTGAAGCTGCCGGAGGGTTCTCGAGCCGAGGCAGCTGAGGAGCTTGCCGAAGAGCTTCGCGGGATCGTCGGAAACCAAGGGATTTATCGCATCGAAACGTTTGCTGATGCGCAGCCGGCCCTGCGTCGCGGCCTGCGCCGAATAGAGCGTTTTCTCGCCTTGGTGGCATTGCTCTCGTTGCTTATTGGCGGAATCGGAGTGGCCCAGACGGTGCGGGCCTGGCTGGCGGGGCGTATGGATGCGATCGCGATCTTGCGTTGCCTGGGCATGCGGCCTCGAGAGGTAGTCATACTGTATCTCGGTCAGACTGCCGCCCTCAGTCTGATTGGGAGCCTTCTCGGAGTGGGCTTGGGAACACTGATTTTGATCTTCATCTCAGATCTTTTGGCGGGCTATCTGCCGGTCACCGGCTTTGAGGCCTTCCAGCCGGGCGCGATTTTCCGAGGGCTGGTTCTCGGCGTCGGAGTCGCACTGCTCTTCGGCCTAGAACCCCTGCTCGAGATTCGCAAGGTACCGCCGCTGCGAGTATTCCAGAGGAGCCTCGAACCGCCTCGACCGACGAGAGCTTGGCGCCTTGCGATGCTGTCGTGTTTGCTGGCGGGTGTCTGGCTGACGGCTAGCGTGCAAGGGCAGTCATTGTGGCGCGGGGGACTGTTTGCAGGTGGCGTAGCTGTCGCTTCTCTGGGGTTGGCGATTGCAGGAACTAGTCTGATCAAGCTGATTGGTCGGTTCCCGCTCAGGGGTAGTGCCGTGTGGTTGCGCTACGGTCTGAAATCTTTGGCGCGGCCTGGAGCGCCGACCTTGAGTTCGCTCGTTGCTCTCGGGCTGGGAGTGCTGTTCGTCGTGGGGATGTCCCTCATCGAGCGCACCCTGTCGACCGGCCTGAGGGCCGAACTACCCGCGAATGTGCCAAATTCGTTTCTCATCGACGTGCAGCCAACGCAGTGGAACGAAGTAGAGAAGCTTCTCCGGGCGAAGCAAGCGACCTCGATCGATTCCGTTCCTGTGGTCTCGGCCCGACTGGCAGCGATCGACGGCAAACCCATCGGTGAGCTTGCGGAGTCGATGGGCGAAGGCAAGAAGAGTTGGGCGCTGACTCGCGAACAACGCTTGACCTACGCTCAGGAGCTCCAAGCGGACAATACGATCGTAGAGGGTGCGCTCTGGAGCCTCGACGGAATCCCTGAAGTCAGCGTGGAGCTGGACTTTGCACGAGATCTTGGGGTTGAACTGGGATCTGTACTACGTCTCGATATCCAGGGGGCCGAAATCGACCTGACGGTTTCGAGCCTACGAACAGTCGACTGGGAAAGCTTCGGGATCAATTTCTTTCTAGTGGTAGAGCCCGGGGTGCTGGAGTCGGCTCCACAAGTGCGCTTGGCTGCCGCCAATCTTCCTGCGGCCCGCGAGCAGGAGATTCAAGATGCTTTAGCCATGCAGTTCCCCAATATCAGCTTGATTCGTATTCGCGAGGTGCTGGAGAAGATAGCGGCCGTATTGAGTAGGCTCGGCCTGGGAGTGCAGTTTCTGGGAGGATTTACCGTCGTGGCCGGCCTGATCATATTGACTGGAGCGGTGACTGCGACCTCGTTGCGGCGCGGTCGAGAAATAGCGCTCTTGAGAGCGCTGGGCTCAACGCGCCGAGACATTATCGCGATGTTCTTGGTGGAGCATGCGATTCTGGGCGGGATTGCCGGCGTCATCGGCTCGCTTGGTGGCAGCCTATTGGCCTGGACAGTGGTGACGAAGGGATTCGAAATGTCTTGGGTGGCGCACCCAAAGTTTCTGCTGTCGGCTATTTTGGTGTCGGTGATTCTAACCTCCGCGACCAGTATTGCCGCCGGGTGGCCGGCCCTGTCGCGGAGTCCAATGGAGGTCTTTCGTGGAGAATCATGAGTCCAGCGGCAAACGACTGGGCGTAATCAAGGCAGGGAGTCCAATGGTTCTTGGTAGTTGATAATCTTGGGAGCAGCGGACCCTGAATGTTGTGGGCCACAGATCGATGCGAGATAACTTCACTTTTGGACCTTGTTTCGTCTCCCCGACGCGCGGAGAACTCTGGCGAGACGGGGAGTTGTATCGCCTTCAGCCCAAAGTCATGGAGGTTTTGGTCTACTTGGCTGAGCGCTCTGATGAGGTCGTTTCGAAAGAAAAGTTGCTCGAAGACGTCTGGCCGAACACCTATGTAACGGAGTACGTTCTGTGGCGTTGTATTGCTCAACTGCGAAAAGCCCTCGATGATGATGCTGCGCACCCGCGGTTCATCAAGACCCTGTCTAAGCGTGGTTACCAGCTCATCGTACCGGTCTCGAGAGTCGCCGCTGAAGGGC
>JAZFTL010000151.1:0-5553 GCA_036446675.1 Thermoanaerobaculia bacterium | reverse complement strand
ACAATCGGGACGCCCCACCCCTTCTTCATTCACCCCTCAAACACCTTCAACAAGTCATCCAGCTGATTCCGGCTGACGGGCAGAACTCGGTTGACGGGGGGTTGGAGTTTGACTTCCCATTCAGTGCTGGAATCGCGGTGGCGGAGTTCGCGGATACGGTGGGGGTTGACGAGGTGATCATAGTGAATGCGGACGAAGCCGTGGGCCTCGAAGGCGGAGGAGAGTTCGCCGAGGGCACGGACGTCGCGGAGGAGCTTGGAGCTGCGGCCACGGATAAGGGCTTCGTCACCGTCGGCTGCGAGGTAGTAGATGTCGTCGGGGTCGACGGGTCGGCGCACAAAGTCGCGGAAGTGAATCAAGATAAGACCGGAGCTTGCCATTTCCCGTCTATTATAGGGCGTGTCGATTTAAGGCACCGGCGGTCGATCTAGGGCACCCGTGGTCGATCTAGGGAATGGGTGGGAGACGCTTGCGTCGCTCCTACGGTTGGGCCCGGCCTTCCCTACCAGCGTTTCATGCGAGAACTCATTCAAAGGGGAATGCAAGCCTTGCATAACTAGAGGCTACGCTCGACCGGTTCGCTATTGGTCAGACCTCTGGGCACACCTGAATTGTTCGAAAACTTCGAGCGCCTCGCCTAGAAACCCGCCGCCTGACCATCTTTACGCGACTCTGAAGCGCCGTAGTAGACGTCTTGGGCCTCGTCGTAGAGAATCGCTTGGTAGCCCCCGTAGGGGCCGACGCTATAGCCCACTTTGTGGCCACGACCGATGAGTTCGCGGATTACTTCATAATCGAAACCTGTCTCCAGGATCACCCTACCGCCATCCGTCATACGCTCGCCGGTGGGCTGTGACGAACCCTGATGCAGCATGCGCGGCGCATCGCCGGCCTCTTGGAGATTCATCCCGAAATCGATCATGTTGATGACGATCTGGGCGTGCGCTTGAGGCTGCGTCGCCCCCCCCATGACTCCGAAACTCATGTAGGGTTTCCCGTCCTTCGTAATAAACGCCGGAATGATGGTGTGGAAAGGCCTCTTGTGGGGAGCATATGTATTGAACTGCCCTGCCTCGAGGGTAAACAGCTCGCCGCGGTCCTGCAGGATGAAACCCAGTCCGTCGGGAGTCATGCCGGAGCCCATGCCGCGGTAGTTGCTCTGAATCAACGAGACCATGTTCCTGTCAGCGTCCGCCACGGTGAGATAAATCGTGTCCCCCACCTCCAAGGACGGATTGCCGGCCTCATAAGATTGTCCGGCTCGGGCGGAATCGATGAGGACCCGGCGTCTGTCCGCGTACTGCTTCGAGATCAGCTCGCGCACGGGGATCTCATTGAAATCGGGGTCGGCGTACCAACGGGCCCGATCTTCGAACACCAACTTCTTGGATTCGATGAAATAGTGAATGTAATCAGCGCTGCCGAATCCCATTGAGGCGAGATCGTACGGCTCGAGGAGATTAAGAATCTGCAGTGCTGCAATACCTTGACCGTTGGGCGGCAGCTCCCATACATCGAAACCTCGGTAGTTGGTCGACACGGGCTCGATCCACTCCGAGGTGTGGTCGGCAAGATCTTGCAATGAGAGAAACCCACCCACCCGTTTCATATAGGCGTCGATCGTGTGCGCCAGTTCACCTCGGTAGAACACCTCCCGTCCACCTTTCGCGAGCTTCTCTAAGGTGTTCGCCAGGTGCGGATTCCGAAAGATCTCACCCTTGCGGGGAGCGCGCCCATTCGGCATGAACGTCTCGGCAAAACCCGGAAACTCCTGAAGTCTCGGCACACTCCGATTCCAGTAGTAGGCGATGAGCTCGGTCAGGGGAAAGCCCTCTCTAGCGTAGCGGATTGCAGGGCTCAGGATATCCGCCATAGGCATTGAGCCGAACCGTCCGTGGAGCTCGAACCAGCCGTCGACAGTACCTGGAACAGTGACCGGGAGAGGACCATAGGGCGGGATGTGATCGAACCCCTGGCTCTTGAGGTGATCCAAAGAGAGGCTGTACGGAGACCGACCACTGGCATTTAGCCCATAGAGCCGGGAGGTCTTACGATCCCAAACGATCGCGAAGAGATCGCCCCCTATGCCGTTCCCGGTCGGCTCCATCAGACCCAGCACTGCATTTGCCGCGATGGCGGCATCGACGGCATTACCGCCGCGGCGCATGATGTCGAGTGCCACCTGGGTTGCGAGCGGCTGACTTGTCGCTGCCATCGCCGTAGGGGCGATCACCTCCGAGCGTGTAGCGAACTCCCGGCCCGTCACCCGATCACCCGTCTGGGCTGCGGAGACAACGAAGAATACGACGACGGTACTTACTAGGATGCGACCCATGATTCGACTCCTCTCGATTACGGACAGTTCACCTGCAAATCTTAGTACAACTCAAATTCAGCGAATACCGGTAGGTGATCACTGGCAATTTTCGCGACGCGGTGGCGACAGGCGCTCGTCGCTATCTTGCGGACTCGCCCTCTGAAATAAAGCCGGTCGAGCGCCCCCTGCGGCGCAAACGCCGGGTACGTTTTAATTCCGTGGACACCACGTCTCGACTCTCGATCGGTAGCGCACCGAAAGTGCAACTCTTCCACAAAAAAGGGCCGCAACACCGATCTCCAGTCGTTGAAGTCTCCTCCCACCAGGCAGGCTGTGTCGCGGCCCACTGCAGTGAATTCGTGGCTACAGGTGAGAAGCCCCATCTGCTGACGCCGCTCTCTCGACGAGAGGCCCAAGTGTAAATTAAACACTTCGAAACAATAACTCGGACCGCCAGGACGGCGAATCTCCAGGCTCGAGTGCTGGCAACCGCGACGCTTGCGGGAGCCAACGGTAAGGTCGATATTGCGCTCTCGAATAATCTTGTACTTGCTCAGCGTGGCGTTGCCATAGCGACCCTTGCGCAGACTCACGTTATGACCGACAACGTAAAACGGATAGTTCAATGAGGCGGCAATCTCGCGCGCCAGATCGAGCTCGCGCGAACGCGTTGCCCCATCGTCGACTTCCTGGAGCAAGACAATATCCGGATCGTGATCGGCAAGAACTTCGACGATCCGGTCCGGCCTGAAGCGACGATCGGTTCCGATCGCTCGATGAATATTGTAGGTGGCGATCGTGACCTTCAAGGCGTCGCGGAGAAGGCATCTGGCGGAGGTGACGCCGGCCGGACTACGCCCTCACCGCGAAGCTCTATGGTGGTGGTATCGCCCAGAGCATTGTGCCGAATCCGTAGCGTGGCGCGCCGGACTCCCTCACCCAACGGCACAAACCTCAAACCTATGGTGCACTCGCTCTGCGGAGCCAGGGTATCAGCACCCTGACAGGATCCAGGAACCAACTTGAAATCTTCAGGATACCGGCCGCCGATGTCGTTCTGACCGAATCGCAGCACCCCTGATCCAGGGTTGTCCACCGTAAGTGTCTGAATTCCGCTTCTGCTGCCCACTTCCACAGAATCGAAGTCGATGCTTCTCGGCTCTACCGCTATTCTGGGTATCGGCCTTGGCAGGGCCAGTCCCACGAGGTCTACCCGACTGGACCGAGGAGAGCCATTGCTCTGAATCACGATGGCGGCCGTCCGCGGTCCCTCCGGTTCGGCAGGCACGAACCGGATGCTGATATCACAGCCCGAATTCGGCGGTAGAACCTTACCGTTTTCGCAGCTGCCACCTCGACGCTCGAAAGCCAAGCGCCCTGACTCCTCCAGGAACACGCCGACAAGTCTCAATGGAGCGGTCCCGGTATTGGAGATCTGGAGCCTGCGGTCTGCGCTTTGGGTCGCAGCCACTCCACCGAAGTTTATTCTCGAGGTACTGACCTCGATTCGAGGTGCCGTGCCGAAGCCGAACAGACGCGACGTGCCGGCTGTCCCGCCGATTTCAGTCCGCCACTCCAGTCGAAGCTCAGCCGCTGCCATGCCCGGGACGGTAGGTCCAAAGACAAGTCGTACCGTGCACTCCGCAGAGGGTGCCAGCGTTTCCCCTGAGCAAAGGTCTTCCCTGACTCCAAAATCGCCGGCACCGGTCGATTCCCAAAAGACCCCTTCAATCGTGGCAGGCCAATCGCCCTCATTCGTGACTCGGAGTTCTCTGAACGACTCGCCCTTGTCTACCCGTGCCCGACCAAAATCCAGCTCGCTGGGTTGCAGTACGATCTTGGGTCCGGCGCCTGTTCCACTCAGGGGAACGGCTACGAACTCGGTTTCCTCCAAATTGGTGACTTGTACCACGGAGCCCAGCTCACCCAGACGAGAAGGCCGAAATGAGACCTCGACTGAGCAGCTCTCGGCCGGCGCAAGCCGCTTCTGAGTACAGGTCTCCCGAACGATTCTGAAGCCTTCGCCTACACTACCTAGGCGTATGGCCTTGAAGGCGATCGGATCGAGACCTCGATTCGTCACTCGAAAGCTCTGCGCATCGCCTCGGGCGTTCTCGAGCTGAGAAGCAAACTCCAGTTGGCCCGGTTTCACGGTAAGCGAGGAGCCGCGCAACTCTCCTCTACCGGTAAGTAGGATCGGCGACAGGGCCTCGATCGAATCACTCGGCACCGTAAGTTCTGCCGAACGGAGACCAGCTGCCTGCGGCAGGAACTTAATTCGCAGCAAACAGTCCTCGCCGGGCTCGAGAGTCTGCGAGCTACACGTATCCGCAGCGCGCACGAAGTCCCTACGGGACTCACCTGTGATCGAACTTCTCTGCACGTGGAGCGGCGCCGAGCCGAGATTCGAGATGACAATTTCCTTCGTCTTACCGGATTGGGCCACCGGTTGGAGCCCGAAGTCGAAGGCTCGTCGATCGACGCCGATTCGCGGCGCAACGCCCTCGCCGCTGATCTTCAGTTGAAGTAATTCACCCCGCCCATTGCTACGTATGATCAGGTCCGTACTGCTCACTCCCATCACCGTCGGCCTAAAAAGAAGTTCGATATGACAGGCCTCGCCCGATTTCAGCTGAGCACCAACGCAATCTTCACTGAGAATTCCGAACTGATCGCCGGCTGATCCAATCAGGTCCAGCTCTAAGACCCTGAGGACTCTCTTGCCGACGTTGGTGAGCTCTACCCTAGAAGACGCCTCAGCGTCGCTGACTCGAAGAGCGTCAAAGGCTACTTGCGTCGGGAGGCTCTCGGCTACGGGGGCCCCAGGCCCGAGATAGTAGGCGGTACCACCCCCCCCAATTGCGGCCAGCGCAACTAGAATCCACCACTTGGAGATTGATTGAGGTGGTCTTGTGTGATGTCTCCTCTCGGTGACTGACGCTATCACGTGGGAGTCGATCGGCACCTCGAAAGCACCGTCATGAGAACTCTCGTCACCGCCAGTGTCAGTCAGCGGAAGATCTAAGAGATCCTCAGCATGATCTTGCCTCATCCGACGCTCGGCGACCGAATGATCGGCGACCGAATGAGAGGTTTCGTCGTTATGATTCTCAGCCATGTTGATCGATCTTGGTAGATCTAGTTCCGGATTGAGCGACATCTGCCTGCTGAAAACGATCACCCCCCTCGCAAGACAACGTAGACTATCCCGAATCGACCAATATCACACTCCACGT
>JAZFTL010000150.1:0-12220 GCA_036446675.1 Thermoanaerobaculia bacterium | reverse complement strand
CTACGACAAGCTGGCGACGGGAAAGATGATCGCGGCTTTCTGCCTGACCGAGCCGGAGGCTGGATCGGACGCAGCAGCAATTCGAACTCGCGCGGTCGAGCAGGAAGACCATTTTCTGCTCAACGGTTCAAAGATTTGGATCACCAACGGGGGAATAGCCGACTTCTTCACGGTCTTCGCCAAAACCGGCGAGGCCGAGGCGCGGTCGAAGCTGTCTGCCTTCATCGTGACGCGCGATCTGCCAGGTGTCTCGATCGGCGAGCACGAGGACAAGATGGGGCTGCGCGCCAACCCGACGACCTCCGCGTACTTTGAAGATGTGAAGGTGCCGCGGGAGAACCTGCTCGGTCCACTGCACGGCGGCTTCAAAGTAGCCATGAATATTCTTAATAGCGGCCGCTTCGGCCTCGGTGGCGGCAGCGTCGGCGCGATGAAGCACCTGATCAGCCTTGCGGCCCGCTACGCCATGGAGCGCCGGCAGTTCGGCCAGCCGATCGGCAGTTTCAGCCTGATCAAGCAGAAAGTCGGCCATATGGTCGTCGACTGCTACGCGGCGGAAGCCGCCGTGAACCTGGTGGCCGCGCTCTCCGATCGCGGGTACGACGACTACTCGGTGGAGGCGGCGATCATCAAAGTTTTTGCCAGCGAAGCGCTTTGGCGGACAGCCGACGAGGCGCTGCAGACGGCGGGTGGCAACGGCTATATGCGAGAGTACCCGTATGAGCGCATCGTCCGCGACTGTCGCATCAACCGTATCTTCGAGGGCACGAACGAGGTACTGCGACTCTACATGGCGCTCACTGCTCTAAATGACGTCGGCCAACGGCTGGAGGAGACGGCGAGCTCTCTGAAGGGAATCTTCGATGATCCGATCAAAGGCTTTGGCCTGCTGTACGACTACGCCAAGCGACGGGCGAACTGGGCGACCGGGTTACCGATAGGAAAGAGCGGGCTGTCCAAGGTGCATCTCGCCTTGCGACCCCAGGCTGAAGTATTCGAGGACCTCACCCGTGATCTGGCGGCGATGTCCGACCGCCTCCTGCGGAAACATGGCAAGAACATCATCGGCAAGCAGTTCGCGATGCGGCGCATGGCGGACGTGATGATCGATCTATTCGTGCTCGCCTGCGTGTTGAGCCGCGTCACCGCCTCGATCGAGAGACACGGAGCCGAGAAAGCGGCGCGTGAAATCGAGATCGCCAAGGTCTTCGCCGGTCAGGTCAAGGGGCGCGCCAACCGCAACTTCCGGAAGATCGACAACAACGACGACGAGCTCATCAAGAGTCTGGCGGAACACGCCTATGAGAGTGGCGGCTTCACCTGGGACGTAATCTGATCTCTACCCTATTTCTCCGGCCTTAGGAGTCTTATGTCTTTCTCCGTGGGCTGCGGTTGGCGGAATCCTAGCTTGTGGTTCGAATGATGAACGCCACCCTTTTAGGCGGTGGACACCGTCAATTCGGGCGGGATGACTTCAGATGAGAAATGGGAGAAAGCGCTTGGTGCGAGCTGCATAGGCGAGGTAGGCATCACCGTGCTCGCTCTCAGCCTGTTTCTCCTCCTGGCGAGCCAGCCAGAAATAGGCGATCGCCAGAAGTGGCCAGAGTGCGAGGGTCACGACCGACGGCCAGTGCATAATCCAGCCCAGTGTAAAGAGCAAGAGGCCGGTGTACTGCGGATGTCTCAGGAATCGATAGAGACCGCTTATTAGCAGAGTCTCGGCGCGATGGATTTGAAACCAGCCAATGGCAACGAGTGAGATGCCGACGAAACTCGTGATGGTTCCCACCATTGCCGGCCAGTGACCGATCGCATCGAAGTAGGGTCGGGCGATGTGCGGCACCTCGAACAGCGGCGACAGCAGAAGTATCAGCAGCGGCCAGCCGAACATTTCGGTCATGAGCGCGATGACGAATGCAATAAACGCACCTTTAGATTTCCACAATCCCTTGGTTGGACGTCGATACGGCAGAAGGGCAAGAAATGCCACCACGATGAGGATATTGATCGCAATGAGGCCGCCCTTTCCCAGATGCTCACGAATCCAAGTGATCCTCACCGGAGGGCCGTGATGCGGGATCAACTCAAAAAGGTAAATGAGGGCGAATGCGCCATTTCCCGGCTGAATCGCTTCGAGCCAGAGTTGATGGCCGGAGTCGACGTCATCTGGCGACTGATCCTCGCCTTCTACGATCCCGATTTCAGCTTCGGGGCGTTCTTGCAGCGCTTTCCCGAGCAGCGAAGCGCGCTCATCAACTGCCTCGTGGGCGACGTGCTCGACAAAGACCTGTCGGCATTCAAGGAGGCGCTGGCTCAAATGACAGTTCCGCCACAATCCGGTTTGTTGTCCCTTGCTTTAACACCCAGGTCATTCTGACGACCCGACACGAAGTGGAAGCGGCGGTGGGTGAGCGCGCCGGAAATAAAGGCCGCGAGTCCACGGACGATCGTCAGCCGCGCCAGCACCCGAATGGTCAGCGGTTTGAGACCGAGCAGGGGCGGATCGTAGAGCAGCAGCGGCGCTATCTTGATGCCGCCGGTACCCAGCAGCCCGGAGAGGAACCAGGTCGCGACCACGTGCCCGATAAGAGTCTTCATCTTCAGGACCGCCATGAGCGATCTCGTTCCTCAGCGTCTTTGTACTGGTGGTTCAAGAGTTTCATGGGAGCCTCGGATCAACCGTTCAACTGAGATCTGGCCCACCCAGCGGGGTAGTGGCAGGCTGTCCGCAGGGGTGTTGCTCGTCCGTCGCGCTTACCGATTAACTATCGACCAGAAACATGAGATGGAGAATATTCTTGATAGCTGGAGTTGCAGCCGCAGCATTACGTGCCCCGAAACGGCCGTGCCCAGAAGCCTGTTGGGTGGTGACGCTCGGCTTGGTCGGGCTTGCGCTCGGCAGCTGCGGTCGGTCGATCGCCGATCTCTCGACCGGTGAGATCGAGGCATCGATCCAGCCGACGCAGCATTTTGTCTCCTCCGAGCAGCTCGTAGAAAGAGGACGAAGGGTCTATGAGAAGCAGTGCCGGGCCTGCCACGGAACGGCGGGCGACGGGGAGGGAGAGGCGGCCTACCTTCTGTATCCTAAGCCGCGGGACTTTACCCGCGGGCAGTTTCGTCTGGTCTCGACCTGGGAGTCGATTCCCACCGACGAGGACCTTTTCAAGTCGATCTCTCGAGGCATGCCGGGCTCGGCCATGCCCTCCTGGGCCCACCTGCCCGAAGAGGATCGCTGGGGTCTCGTGTACTACGTCAAATCTTTCTCCCGTCGCTCTTTGGAAGTCCCCGTAGCGGAAGAGCCGAGTCGACTGTACGGAGCGGGCAAGGGCCTCGTGCAGGTTCCGCCTCAACCCCCGGAGACTCCCGAGGGAGAAGCGCGGGCGCGCGAGCTCTTCGCTAAAGCCTGCGCGCCGTGCCACGGGCAGACGGGTCGCGGCGACGGCGGACAGGAGCAGGTCGATTCCAAGGGGCGCCCGACGCGACCTCGAGACTTGACGGCGGGGGTCTTCAAGGGCTCGCCTAAGCCCGAGGATGTTTACCGGCGGATCGTCGTCGGGCTGCCCGGCTCGCCGATGCCGTCAAACCCCTACCTGCACGGCGACGACGCCTGGAATCTGACCCGGTTCGTGCTCTCGATGTCGAGTCCCGAGCAACGCGAAGCGGTGGAGATGAAGCGCTTCCGGCTGGTGGCGCGCCGCGTCGCGGAGTTGCCGTCGCACCCGGACGCGGGAGCCTGGGGCGAGGTGGTGCCGGTGGCGCTTCATCTGATGCCGTTGTGGTGGCGTGGGAACCGCCCGGAGGAGCTCACCATCAAGGCGGTCCACGACGGTGAGGAGCTAGCGCTGTTGCTGGTCTGGTCGGACGCGACCTGGGACCATACCGTCATACGACCGCAGGATTTTCGCGACGCGGCCGCGGTGCAGTTCGCCGTCGACGCCGATCCGCCCTTCTTCGCCATGGGACAGCGCGGTAGCCGGGTCAACATCTGGATGTGGAAATCCGAGCGTCAGGCCGACCTGCAGCCGGCGTACCAGGACCTCGACAAGGTCTACCCGAACCTCGGTATCGACTCCTATCCCAACTTCCTGCGCTCGCCCGTCGAGCAACCGACCCGCCACGCCCTGACCCTCGAGTCCGATCCCACCTACGTCACCGCATGGGGTGCCGGCAATGTGGTCTCTGACCCGACCGGCGAGCGCTCCGTCGAAGATCTTACCGCCGAGGGCTTCGGCACCCTGCGCGCAAGGCCGATGAGTGATCTCGCCGTCCATTCGAGCGGGATCTATAGCACCGGCTCCTACCGCGTGCTGTTCCGCCGCTCGCTGGCCGGATCGGGCGGCGACACGGCTTCGTTGCGACCGGGTCGGAAGGCCGCCGTCGCGTTTGCTGTCTGGGACGGCAGCGCCGGAGACCGCGACGGCAAGAAGTCGGTGACCATTTGGCAGGAGTTGGTGATTGCGCCGTGAGGAGGTTCGAGAGATGACGACCAGAACGGGCTTTGAACTCCCTTCACTCGATCGGCGGCTGTTCCTGAAGTTCCTGGGCGGCGGCATGGGGGCGGCGGCCCTCGGCCTGGAGGGCGCCTGCGCGTTCCTCGAGCCGCTCGATGCGGACGACAACCCGCTCTCGCGCCAGGTACGCCGCGACTGGGAAACGATCTATCACGACCAGTATCGCTACGATCGCACCTTTGACTGGGTGTGCTCTCCCAACGACACCCATGCCTGCCGCATCCGCGCCTACGTCAGAAACGGCATCGTGGTGCGCAGCGGCTCGACCTACGACTACCAGGACTACGCCGACCTCTACGGCAACCATGCAACGGTTAACTGGAACCCACGCCAGTGCGCCAAGGGTTACACCTTCCACCGGGTGATCTACGGCCCCTATCGCCTGCGCCACCCGATCGTGCGCCGGGGTTGGAAAGCCTGGGCCGACGCCGGCTTTCCCGAGCTGACGCCGGAGCTCAAGTCGAAGTACCGATTCGACAGCCGCGGCGACGACGAGTTCGTTCAGATCTCTTGGGACGAAGCGTTCCGGAAAATTGCCGAGGCCCTGGCGGCGATCGCCGAGCGCTACAGCGGCGAGCTGGGCAAGCAGCGCCTGCTCGACCAGGGCTATCAGCCCGAGATGGTCGAGGCAATGGGCGGCGCCGGCACCCGCACGCTCAAGATGCGCGGCGGCATGGGGCTGCTGGGAGTACTGGGCAAGTACGGCATGTACCGGCTGTGCAACTCACTGGCTCTTCTCGACGCCAAGGTGCGTGGGGTCGGGCCCGATAAGGCCCGAGGCGGGCGCGCTTGGTCGAACTACACCTGGCACGGCGATCAGGCGCCGGGGCACCCCTGGGTGCACGGCCTGCAGGCCTCCGATTGCGACTTCAACGACCTGCGCTACTCGAAGCTCATCATCATGGATGGGAAGAACCTGGTGGAGAACAAGCTCACGGACTCCCACTGGTTCATCGAGTGCATGGAGCGCGGCGGCAAGATCGTGGTGATCGCGCCGGAATATGGACCGCCCTCAACTAAGGCCGACTACTGGATCCCTATCCGGGTCGCCACCGACGCCGCGCTGTGGCTGGGCATCACCCGGTTGATGATGGAAAAGGGGCACTACGACGAGAAGTTCGTCAAGCAGTTCACCGACTTTCCGCTGCTGGTACGCCATGACAACCTCAAGCGGCTGCGGGCCGACGAGGTGTTCGCGAACTACCGTTCCCATCTCGACCCCGAGGGCCCGTCGATGAAGATCCAGGGCTTGACGCCCGAGCAGCACGACCAGCTGGGCGACCGGGTGATCTGGGATGAAGCCGCCGGCGGCCCCAAAGCACTCAACCGGGAAGACATCGGTGAGACGATGGCCGCCACGGGGTTGAATCCCGGCCTCGAGGGCACCTTTGACATCGAGCTCGCAGATGGTTCGACGGTCACCTGCTCGACGCTCTGGACCCTCTATCAGACCCACCTCGTGGATTACGACCTCGACACGGTATGCGAGATCACTGCCTGCCCGCGCGAGCTGGTCGAGCGGCTGGCCGAAGACATCGCCACGACCAAGCCGGTGGCCATCCACCAGGGCGAGGGCATCAATCACTGGTTCCACGCCACCGAGATGAACCGCGCTGCCTACCTGCCGCTACTGCTGACCGGCAACATCGGCAAGCCCGGCGCCGGTTGCCACACCTGGGCCGGCAACTACAAGGCCGCTCTGTTCCAGGGCTCACCCTGGACCGGTCCCGGCTTCAAAGGCTGGGTGGCGGAAGACCCCTTCAAGCTCAACCTCGATCCGGAGGCCTCCGGCAAAGACATCGAGGTCCACGCCTACACCAAGGACGAGGAGCCCGCCTACTGGAATCACGGTGACAAGGCGCTGATCGTCGACACCCCGAAGTACGGCAGGAAGTGTTTCACCGGCGACACCCACATGCCGACGCCGACCAAGTCGATCATCTTCAACAACGTCAACTTGATCAACAACGCCAAGTGGGCGTACGAAATGATCAAGAATGTCAACCCGAACGTCGAAATGATCGTCTCGTTCGACATCCAAATGACAGCGTCGATCGAGTATGCGGACCTGGCGTTGCCCGCCAACTCTTGGCTCGAGTTCGAGGACCTGGAGGTCACCGCCAGCTGCTCCAATCCGTTCCTGCAGATCTGGAAGGGCGGTATTCGCCCAGTCTTCGACAGCAAGGACGACCTGACCATCCTGGCCGGCATCGGAGCCGCTCTCGGCAAGGTCACCGGTGACGACCGTTTCGAGAAAACGTTCCACTTCGAGCATGAGGGGCGACGCGACATCTATCTGCAGCGTCTCTTGGACAGCAGCACTACTACCTCGGGCTACAAGGTCGAGGACCTGATGGCCGGCAAGTACGGCCCTCCCGGCGGCGCCCTGATGAACTTCCGCACCTACCCGCGGATTCCCTTCTACGAGCAAATCCACGACAACGAGCCGTTCCATACCGACACCGGCCGCCTCCACGCCTACTCCGATGTGCCGGAGGCGATCGAGTACGGCGAGAATTTCATCGTCCACCGCGAAGGCCCGGAGGCGACGCCGTACCAACCCAACGTCATCGTCAGCACCAACCCCTTCGTACGCCCGGAGGACTACGGACTGCCGGCGGATGTGGAGCACTGGGACGAGCGCACGATCCGCAACGCGAAGATGGCCTGGAAAGACGTCAAGAAGACCAAGAACTTCCTCTGGGAAAAAGGTCTGCAGTTCTACTGCCTGACGCCCAAGACTCGACATCGGGTGCACAGTAGCTGGTCGAATGTCGACTGGCACATGCTCTACGACTCGAATTTCGGCGACCCATACCGTCTGGACAAGCGCGCACCCTCGGTCGGTGAACACCAGTTACACATCAACCCGCAGGCGGCGCGCGATCTCGAGATCAACGACGGTGACTACGTCTATGTCGACGCCAACCCGGCTGACCGGCCGTACATGGGTGCCAAGCCCGGCGAGTTCTTCTACCGGGTGGCACGCTGCATGCTGCGGGTCAAGTACAATCACGCCTACCCGTACAACATCGTGATGATGTAGCACGCGCCGTTGATCGCAAACGAGAAAAGCGTACGTGCGCACGAGAGCCGCCCCGACGGACGAGCACTGTCGGAAAATACCGGCTACCAGGCCAATCTGCGCTACGGCTCACAGCAGTCGATCACCCGCAACTGGCACATGCCGATGCACCAGACGGACACCCTGTTTCACAAGTCCAAGGTGTTCATGAACTTCATCTTCGGTGGCGAGGCGGACAACCACGCCTTGAACACTGTTCCCAAGGAGGCTCTGGTGCGGGTGACCAAGGCGGAGGACGGCGGCCTCGGTGGGAAGGGCATGTGGAAACCGGCCACTACCGGCTACACCCCGGACAACGAAAACGACTTCATGCAGCGCTACCTGGCCGGTCAGGTGACGCGCGTGAGGAAAGCGTAGCGGCGGGGGAGAGCATGCCGTACGGTGAGCCACATCCCGAAGATCCGCACGAGCTGCGAGGAGTTACCGTTCCCGGTGACGCCGAGTCGATGCGCGAGATGGCCTATACCTTCGCCGAAGAGTTCGCCGCCCTGGGCTTCGACCAGGAGCGGCTGCTGAGGATCTTCCGTCTGCCCGGCTACGCCGGAGCGCACCGCGCCTACCGAGCGCTCGGTGAGATCGAGATCCAGCGCATAGTCCGCGAGAGCCTGGAGTTCTGGGGACGCTGCCGGATCGTGGTGCGAGAGCCGGCTCCGGAGCAAGGCTCGGGTGACCTGATTCAGATCGGCTCTCGGAGCGCCGGTCGATCGAGTGGAAGCGAAGACTAGGAGGACGCGCGATGCCAAAGGTCAACAACTGGCAGTTGGGACGGGAGATGTCGTACCCTTACGAAGCGCGCTTTCCGGAGCGCCAGTTTGCCTTTGTCTTCAACATCAACCGCTGCATCGCGTGCCAGAGCTGCACCATGGCGTGCAAGTCGACCTGGACCTTCAGCAAGGGCCAGGAGCATATGTGGTGGGCCAACGTCGAAACCAAACCCTACGGCGGCTATCCACAATCCTGGGATGTCAAAATCCTCCGCAAGCTCGATGAAGCCAATCCCGACGGTCAGTACTGGGAGGGCAAAAACTCCGACAAGACCTTCGGTCCCTATGGCGAGTTCAAGGGCAAGACGATCTTCGAGGCGGCCGAGACCCGCTTCGAGCCCGAGAGCTCCCGCGTTCTCGGGTACCTACCGAGCGACGAGGAGTGGAATTCACCGAATATCTACGAAGACAACCCGCTCGGCAAGCCGGGCGTAAAGAACCAGCTCGACCAAAAAGGCACCGAGCTGCCCGCGCACGACGTCTGGTTTTTCTATCTGGCCCGAATCTGCAACCATTGCAGTTACCCCGGGTGCCTAGCGGCCTGTCCGCGCAAGGCGATCTACAAGCGGCCCGAGGACGGCATTGTGCTCATCGATCAGAAAGAGTGCCGCGGCTACCGGAAGTGCGTCGAGGCATGCCCATACAAGAAATCTATCTACCGCGGCAATACACGGGTAAGTGAGAAGTGCATCGGATGCTACCCACGGGTCGAGGGCAAGGACCCCGAGTCGGGTGGCGTGCCGATGGAGACCCGCTGCATGGCGGCCTGCATCGGCCAGATCCGACTCCAGGGGCTGGCCCAGCTCAACGAGGACGGCACCTGGGCCGAAGATCGCCAGAACCCGCTCTACTACCTGGTGCACGAGGCCAAGGTCGCCCTGCCGCTCTACCCGCAGCTCGGCACCCAACCCAACGGCTACTACATCCCGCCACGCTGGGTGCCACACGCCTACCTCGAGCAGATGTTCGGGCCTGGCGTCGGCCGCGCCGTCGAGCGCTCCAAGCATCCCGACCGCGAGCTGCTGTGCGTGCTGCAGCTCTTCCGGCGCGACAACCGGATCATCTTCCGTTACGAGATTGAAGAGGGCCCGAAGATCTACGAAGGCTCCTACCGTGGGCGCGACGTCACCCTCTACAATGACACGGTCATCGCCTTCGGCCACGACGGGCGCGAGCTCTTCAGGACCACGGTCGAGGAGCCTCTCTATGTGCGCAGCAATGTCCACGCCAATTCGATTTGAATATACGCCAATGACTACCGCCCATCTCATGAACGAGCCCGCCGTCAGCGACCAACTGCTGGCGCGCGCGGTAGTCTACCGGGCTCTTGGGATCGGGCTCGATCGACCCACCCAGGCCACTCACGCAGGCTTCTGTGCAGGCCGCGCTGCCCTGCAATTGGCGGCCCGCACCCTGGAAGAAGAAGTAGACGGGCCCCTATTCGCCGCGGTCGAGCGGCTACTGGGACTCGCTCCGCCAGGGCACGAAGTGCTACGCCGATCCCACGAACGACTCTTTGGGCACACCCTACGCGGCCGGGTCTGCCCCTACGAGTGTGAGTACGATAGCCGGGCCATGCTCCAGCAGGCGCACGACCTCGCCGACCTCGCGGGCTTTTACGCCGCCTTCGGTCTGTGCACCGGGGAGGGGCGGCATGAACGTCCGGACCACGTGGCCTGCGAGGTCGAGTTCCTCGAGTTCCTGGTGCGCAAGGAATGCTGGGCTCTCGAGCACGGCGATGGGGAGATGGCCGGGACGACGCGCGCGGCGGCTCGAATGTTTCTGGGTGATCACCTGGCCCGATTCGGTCGGGCCTTTGCCAGGGCGCTGCAGGAGGCCGAGCCCGACGGGTTCTACGGCGCTCTGGGCGAACTCTGCGAGTCCTTCCTGCGACTCGAGTGCGAACGGCTCGATTTGGCGTTGGGTCCGAAGGTCCTGGAGCTTTGCTCCACCGAACCCGACGGCGTACCGATGGCTTGCGGCTCGGCTGGCTCCGGTAACTCCGACGAACTGGTCCAACTCGGTGGTGGGCCACCCGGCGCCCGTCCCACCGGATCGGCATGAACAGATCAGTGGCCGCCGCAGAGGCGCTCCGGACAGGGCTCGAGGGCTGTCCACTGGAGTTCGATCCTCGCCTGGTCGAGGATGCAGTGCTGCTCGCGATCGAACGCCATGAGCGAGAGGTTCAGCGCCGTTTCCGACGCCAGCGCGATCCCCTCTACGAGATCGCCGAGCCCGATGTCCGAGAGTCGGGCTTCCACGCTCTCAACGCCCGGTGGTTCGTCGAACTTTCACTGGATGACCCGTTGCACCGGGCCCTCGAGCAAGAGCCCTCAGTCGCCGCCGGAGTGTCGCGGTGCCTGGTGGTTCCAGTCGTGAGAGCCCGCCAGGAGTATGCAGACCTCAAGCCCGACCCGCAAGATAAGGGTCCGCCGACCCTGCTGCTGGCTCTTAGGGTGACGACCCTGGTCGATCGCGACGGTTTGCCACCGTTCTTGTGGCGAGAACTCCTCCACATCGCCGACATGCTGGACCCGGACTTCGGCTTCGAGCCCGAGCTGCCGCTTCTCGAAGGCTCGGCACCCCTCGCGAATGTCCTCCGACAACGCTACCGCGTGCTGTGGGACACGGCTGTCGACGGCCGCCTGGCCACCCGGGATCAGTTGGCACCGGGGGGCAAAGAGGCCCGGAGACGGGAGTTTCTGAGCATGTTTTCGATGCTGGGCGAGAGCGGCGAGCGGTGGTTCGAGCATTTCTTCCGCGATCCACGGGCGAGCCATACCGAGTTCGTCGCGTTCGCGACTCGGCCCGGGCGGGACGGCGAGGCCGACGCCTCCGGCCAATGCTGGCTCTGCCGGATGCCTACCACGAGTTTCCACCCGAAACCCACCGCGTTGCCGACGGAGACACTTGCAGCGATCCGGGGCGATTTCCCGGACTGGGAACCGGCATGCGGTCTCTGCACTCAGTGCGCGGGCCTCTATGGAGCGTTGGCTCCTCCCGCCCACCGGCGCTAGCCGCTGCTCCATCGTACGCCCATGGATTCGACTGCTTTCTACCCGACGAGATCCAGGTTTGGCACTTGGACTACCAGAACTATAACCAGGGCCGTAGAAAGGTATGGGAGGTGAAGCCGCTACGCCGGCAAGAGGAACAGACTCAGGTAATGATTCAGAGGCTCGATGGGCTCATCTTCCAAACCGGTGATCCGGGCACCTTGGCACCCAATAGATTGGGAGAGGAACGCTCGATCGAGGAGTGGGCGGCCAACGCGGGATTGGCTCCGGAATCAAGACACTTGCCAAGGAGAGTTGCAGGCCCCGGCCGGGGCCATTCGTTCTGCAGGTCGGTTCCAGACTTCACATCAACTTTGTATCTCAGAGCAAAAGCAATCCGGCTCGGCAGCTTTGGCCGAGCCGGATTGTTGATCTGTGGGCGCCCCCAGCAGCTCCCAGAATTTAGTTCACTACGACTGTCGACGTGTCGATCTTCTTTTTCTTGAGGTTCTGCGTGACCAGCGAGTAACTGCCGGCCGGTACTCCGGCAATCTCGTAGGAGCCGTCCTCGTTTACTGTTGAGAAGAACGGGTTTTCGAGAACTACGATGTAAGCCGACATCTCCGGGTGAGCGTCGCAGCGAACCGCGTAGGTTCCCGTCTCTTCAAACACGTGAGGAACTACCTGCCCCTGGAAAGGCAATGCCTGGTTCAGCAGTGTGTTTTTGCCGGCGTAGATGCGGACGTTGTGAAGAAAGGGGTCGCTGTTCTTGATGTCGACCGTCGTGCCTCGCACAATGGGTAGAAGGTGTGGGACAAAGACCTTGTTCTTCTGGTCGAATACCGCCTTCATGCCCTCCTCAGA
>JAZFTL010000149.1:0-3483 GCA_036446675.1 Thermoanaerobaculia bacterium | reverse complement strand
ATAATTGGATTTGGCAAGAAGTAGTGACAGGTCTAATCCCACACTGCGCCGGAATAGTGGGCGTGCATCGTCCGATCTTTTGTCAGCAAGGTTCTGTTCCGCAGTTTGGCCTGGCCTACGATGATCCGGTAAATATTCTGTCGCAGGCTCGAGGCGGTCCGTGGCACGTGTGGAATGGATCAGAGATGCGAGCTTACGACAGAACTCACAACGTACGTACGAGACGCTCGTGTGAAACCGCCTCGTTCCGAGCTGGTGTCGGCAAGCCCGGCCAAGTGTTATTGGCACCTGCCTAATCCCCGTCCCAGTCCCAGAAGTAGTCTTTGTTGGTTAGTTCGGGCTCTTCCCCGTCGGCAGACTCGACGGTGCCGATAGTACCTGCCGGTTCAACCGAGCGATCGCTTCTGATGAAGCCGAGAATCTCCTCGAGGGCTTCGGTCTCGCTCTGCCAGTACTCTTCGGTGCCGAAATGCGGCCAGGCGGCGGGAAAGGCGGGGTCGTGCCAGCGTCGCGCCAGCCAGGTGGCGTAGCGCACCAGTCGCATTGCGCGTAGCGGTTCGATCAGCTTGAGAGTGCTGCGATCGAACCGGCGGAAGTCTTCGTAGCCTTCGATGAAGAGATCGCGCTGGCGTCGGGCGTATTCATCGCGCCCCGGCAGAGCCAGCCAGAAATCTTGCACGGCAGGGCCCACCAGCATGTCGTCGAAGTCGAGCAGGGTCAAAAGGCCGTCGCGGTCCAAGACGTTGCCGAGATGAAGATCGCCGTGGATACGGTGTGTCTCAACACCCTCCATTCTTTCGTCGGCGATGTCGGCGAGCTGGTTGGCGGTGTCGAAGTAGCGCTCTTGAAAAGTGCCTGGCACCGTGTTGTTGAGGGCAAGCCAGTCGAGATTGCGGCGGATGTAGTGATCGGCGGTCAAGTCGAGGCGATGCTCTGCTTGGCGCCGGGCGCCGGTCGAGTGAAGTCGCCCCACCAGGCGGCCGAGCCGTAGTACCGCCTGATCGCTCAGTTCGTCCGGAGCCCGCCCACCGCGGCGGTCGAAGATCGAATAGTAGATGTTCTCGATCTGCTGGAGCGTGGAGCCGTCCGGAAACTCTCGAACCGTGCCCACCGGAATCTCGTCGCGATCGACATCCAAGAGGAACTGATGCTCGTCGAGAATCTGTGCGCGGCTCCACCGCCCCGGGCGATAGAACTTGGCGATCACCCGGGAGCGGTCGACCAACTCGACTTCGTAGACCCGGTTCTCGAAAGAGTTGAGCGGATAACAGACCGGCCGGGTCTCGAGTCCCGCCGCCTCGACCGCGGCAAGGACTTTCTCGGGCCGTAAGGATAGAAACAGATCAGTTGCCGTATCGGGCATGGGCGTGAATCTACCACCTAGTCCGAGCTTCTCGCCGGATTCGTCGCGAGAGGGCGCAAGTACATGGAGATACAAGGCTTCCAGCTTGGTAGCGACAGAGGCGTTCTTACGGAACGTCGAGGAGCGAGAAGCTGGGTAACGCAGTAGATGCATGGACTTGCGTTCTCGCAGCAGAAAATTGGTGAGAAGTTCGGGCTAGAGGGTCGATTGCTGTTTGAGCCGAGTCAATCTGTCCTCAGTAGGTACCGAGCGAACGTGTCCTTGATGGTTGTCGTTGCGTTTCAGGGCGCTAGTGCGATCATGGTAGATCGCGACAGGATCTAGCGCATCCGGCAAGCGACGGAAGGAACGAGTTTAGAGCAGTTCAGGCGTACGCAAGCACCGTAAGGTCCGGAACTCGAGAAAAATGGCGGTCGTTTCGGGTTACGAGAGGAACTCTATTCGCTACAGCCGTCGCGGCGATCCATAGGTCGTTGGATCCGATCAAAAGGCCATTTGCGCTGAGATAACTGTAGACCCTGCCATATTGCCAGCTCACCTCCGGCACCCAGCCGAAGACGTGAAAAGGGGACAGAAAGCTTTCCCAAACCTGCCGCTCCTCAAGTGAGGCCCCGGCGGCGATTTCTCCCGCTACCGTAAATGTGGTGCAGAGCTTTGCGCTTGGATTCTTCTGCAGGAACTCCTGAGCGGGCCCCGCGCTTCCTTTGATGAGTTCGCGCTCCAAATCGATCAGGAAAGTCGTCTCGAGAATCAACCGGTCTTCCACTTGTTCTCCGGCGGCAGATCGGCTCGATCGTTCTCCTCCAAACGATTCAAAATTGCTTCTGAAAAGTGCGGACCGACCTTACGACAACGCTCTTGAAAATCGGCTGCGCTCATTGCGGAATTGGGCCACTCCGCCCGCAGGATCACTCGACTGAACGACTCATCAGGGGTGACTCGAGCCGATCGGAGCCGTTCATAGGCCTCCAATTTGAGTGAGATCGTTTTGGTCGCCATGCATGCACTATGCATGGTACATGCATCCTTGTCAAGTGCGGTGTCCGAACGAAACTCAGCGGGCACTTCACTCCGGCGAGATCAACCCTGCTTGGCGGAGAGGGAGGAGATATCGCAAATCTCGAAGCAGTGCGAGCCACCTTGACCGGGGTCGGTCTCATCTCACCCGACCTGCCGAGCGTCGCGCTCCCGGACGCGTGTCGGCGGCCGATAGCAGGCCAACTCCTCTCGACTCATGGTGATTCTTCTCCTGTCCATACCGGACATCGCCGCTCGGCAGTTGGACCGGACACAATCGCCAGGCGAATACAAGAGAATCTCGGGGTCTTGTCCAGCCCGGAGAAATAGCAGATAATATTCTCATGTATGAGAATAAATCGTTACCATTGATCGGGCCACAAATCCGTAGGTTGAGAACAGGTCGGGGCCTGACCTTGCAGGATTTGGCGGAACGAGCCGGGACCAGCGCTTCCGCGCTCCATCGTTACGAGACTGGTTGGGATCGATTCGAAATCGCGACTCTGCGAAGGATAGTAACTGCTCTGGGTGGGCGTCTGGAAGTCCGGCTGCTGGCGGACGACGCCCGGTCCGAGTTCACCAGGCCGAGTAAGCGCGAGATACTTAGATCGGTGGCGCCGCTCTTCTGGGACAGACGCCTTAGGTCTGCCGATCTTGCCGATCATACGCTTTGGGTTCTCTGTCGAGTGTTGATGTATGGCAATCTCGCACAAATGCGAGCGACAAGGCGCTACTATGGTGATGAGTTGATCCGCCAAGCGATAGCCCAGCGCGTAGTCGACACTCGAACCCGCGGTTATTGGGAACTGATTCTCGGTTTGAAAGATGCATCCCAAAGTACTGAGTAAAGAGGCCTGGAGAACCGTCCGACAGCTCGTAGGCGAGGGCGTGGTTGACACCTGGACACTCGCAGGTGGCACTGGGCTGGCTCTGCAACTGGGACATCGTTACTCAGAGGACCTGGATTTCTTCCGGGATGAAGCATTTGATGTCGATGCAGCGATCGGTCGGTTGGCGCGGATCGGAAAAGTGCAGGTTCAAAGTCGAACCGAGGATTCATTGCATGTGCTGTTGGATGGTCTTCGCCTCAGTTTTTTACGAGC
>JAZFTL010000148.1:0-5052 GCA_036446675.1 Thermoanaerobaculia bacterium | reverse complement strand
CTGATGATAGTCCTCAGCCGGATAGAAAATGTCCAGGGCGACAATCTCAGTAACATTGGGCTTGGTCAGAATTTCTTGCTCCTCGATTTCTCGGCGCGAAGCCTCGGCGAGTAGCTTCTGCATTTCGTCGTGATAAAAGATTCCGGGACGATACTGGCTCCCTCTGTCGCAAAACTGACGATCGGAAGTCGTCGGGTCAATATTGCGCCAGAACACATCTAGGAGCTCGTCGAAACTAACCTTGGCCGCGTCGAACACGATCTGGACCGCCTCAGTGTGTCCCGTCACGCCGGCAGAGACCTGCTTGTAGGTTGGGTTCGCTTGGTGGCCTCCGGTGTACCCGGAAGTCGTCGAGATCACCCCTTCGAGGGCGTCAAATGGCGGCTCCATGCACCAAAAGCAGCCTCCAGCGAATGTCGCTTTCTTCAATTCCAATCCCTTAGGGTTACCATCTTTCGCAAGAGCAGAAAGCGGAATCACCACAGCAATTGCTAGACTGAGCAGAACTGTAACGGGCAGGTGTGCGTGGACAAATTTTTTGTTCGAGTTCATAGTGTCTCCCTCCTCAGAATCAGACCCGGTTGATCCGAAAGTCGCTCCATTTCCAAGTCATGCGACTCGACCGTCATAGACGTCGATCACCGAGTTCGTCAACGCCGTCTTCGGGGAAAGTACGCATCATCAACTCCACAGGATCTATCATCGAATCTCGGGTAGGGCGGCATCAAGCAGGGTGGCGAGTGAACCGAGCTGCAGCTTACTTCGTACTTAGAATTGCCGGGCGAGGCGGGGAACCTCGCAGGTTTCTCCTGACTCACCTCAACCCAAAGCTAATAGTATACGGAAGTACCCCGCCAACGAATCTGTGGGCGTAATCAAACACCAAGCAAAGCCTTGAGGGAGGTACGAATTGAAAAAACAGCATGCAGCGATTCTCGGCGGCGGCCTCATTGTAGCTCTAAGCCTCGTTCCGGGGATCCGAGCTGCAGATCAAACCGCAACAGACTCGGCCGAGGCTGAATATGTGAAGCCATCCCAGGAGGTGTTGCGAAAACAGCTCACTCCATTGCAATACCAGGTCACCCAACAAGACGCTACAGAAAGAGCCTTCCAGAATGAGTTCTGGAAGAACAAGGCGCCGGGAATCTATGTTGATATCGTCAGCGGCGAGCCGCTCTTCAGCTCAACTACAAAATATAAGTCAGGTACAGGATGGCCATCATTTTGGGAGCCGCTCGTAGGCGACAACATCATCGAGAAGCGTGAACTGCGCGCCTTCGGCCGGTTCTCCGAGGTTCGATCAAAAAACGGAAACTCTCACCTAGGGCACGTCTTTCCCGACGGCCCCAAGCCGACCGGGCTGCGCTACTGCATCAACTCCGCCAGCCTCCGCTTCATTCCAGCTGAAGATCTCGCCCAAGCAGGATTTACCGAGTTTCTAGACCTCTTCGAGAAGCCTAATAAGTGAGCGCGAAAGGACGTCATTCCGTCATCATGCCGAACGACCTCCTCTTGTCATTTCGAACGAGAGTGAGAAACCTGGGGGAAGGGTGGCGAAACGGCTGTCGCGATCTTTGGTTGCAGCTTCCCCCGCCCAGATCCCGCCGCTTTTGTTCTGGATTACAAAGGTTTTTCCTAGCCTATCCGAGCTATCTCTCCTGTGTCATTCCGAGCGAGAGCGAGGAATCTGGGTGGAGGGATGCAGTATTCACCAAGACCGGTCAAGTTCAGCGTACTCTTTGAAGCTTGTAATACGCCGCCGCAATCTTCCCGGCACAAGCAGCATTGTTGAGAAGCAAAGCGATATTCGCTTCCAGCGTTCTCCCCTCGCTCAACTCTGCCAGACGACCCAGCAGAAACGGCGTCACGGCCTTCCCAGAGACACCTTGGCTCGTAGCTTCGGTGAGCGCAACTGCGATCCATGCGTCGACATCCGCAGCGGGCAGTTCATCTTCGGCGGGGACGGGATTCCCGAAGATGACGGCGCTTCTGAGATTGAGGTTTCGGTGGGCAGCTATCAGCCGGGCTGCCTGATCCGGCGAGTCGACCCGATGATCCAGGGGCAGTCCGCTGGTCGCTGAATAGAAGGCCGGGAATTCGTCGGTACCATAACCGACGACCGGAACTCCAAAAGTCTCGAGAAGTTCCAAAGTCTTCGCTAGATCGAGAATCGCCTTGGCCCCGGCGCAGACCACCCCGATGGGTGCGGCAGCCAGTTGGGTGAGATCGGCCGAGATATCGAAGGAGACCTCCGCCCCTCGATGTACCCCGCCGATGCCTCCAGTCGCCATGATCGGAAACCCACAACGGGACGCCACCCAAGCCGTTGCGGCTACCGTAGTCGCACCGAAACCTCCCGCTGAGACAACCGCGGCGATGTCTCGGCCACTTACTTTCAAGACCGCGCTACGGGTTGCCAACAACTCGATCTCATCGTCGGTGAGCCCCACAACGATCTTGCCCGCAATAATTCCGATGGTCGCGGGCAACGCTCCACTCGCCTCCACTTCGGCCTCCATCTTCTGCGCAACTTCGATGCCCTGCGGATGGGGCAATCCATGAGAAATGAGGGCTGACTCGAGCGCCACCACCGGCTCCCCGGCAGCGATAGCCCCCCTCACATCGGAACGGATCTGAAACGAAGGGTTCATAGAAAGATCCCTGCCGGCTCCAGTAAATCCCTATCCACGCCGCAGCCTTTCGGTGAGCCTCTCTGGGGTCAGAGTCCCATCGGAGGCTCCGCTCGACTCCACAATCAGACTGGCTGCCGCGAGCCCGTAGTCGATCGGATCGGTCTCACTCTGTTCAAGAAGCCCGTAGACGTATCCGGCGAGCAAGGCGTCGCCGGCGCCGGTGACATCTCCAACGGCCTCAACTTCAATCGCCGGCCTGTGCTCGGCTCCTCTCTCACCAACCACACACACTCCCTCTTCTCCGAGAGAGACCACCACCCTCTTGGCTCCGAGCTCGAGAAGATGCATTGCAGCAAGCCCTGCCTGGTCGATCGAGGCGGCGGGCAAACCGGATAGAGCTGCGACCTCCTGCCGATCCGGGAACAGCACATCGACCCCGCCGAGCAACCCGGTGAGCCGAGCTGACTTGGCGACTGAGACCGGATCCAGCAGAATGACTGCTCTCCCCCTGTTATCCAAGAGCAATCGTCTGAGCGCCGTGGCAGGCAAGTTGCTGTCGACCACCCAGATCGAGTGTCCAGCAAGAGTTTCCTCGCAGGCATCACACCAGTCTTCGCCCATCTCCGAGAAGATCTGCATGTCTGCCAGGCCGTAAACAAGTTTCCCGTGCGGATCCAGGACGGCGATGTAGCGCGCCGTCGAGCCATGGTCAGACCGCGTCACTCCTGACCCATCTATGGATGTGGCATGGAGCCGATCCACGATCTCGTCGCCGGGGCGATCTCGCCCCACAATCGAGAACAGACTGACCTCGACACCTAGTCCGGCCAAACCCACCGCGACGTTGTGGGCGACCCCGCCGCACGAACCTGATGAAGTTACCGGATTCGAGGTGCCCTGAATCATCGAGCCCAGGGGCCGCATGGTCTCGTCCCAAACGAGACCGCCGATACAGGCAATTGAATTCGACACGAGAGATTCTCTGCGGTTAGAGGAGTGGGGAAAGGCCAACGAGAATCCGAAAAATACTCCCTCAGAATGCTCTTTATTGTAGCATGCGCTGTCACCCGAGCTTGCGGCTCGAATCGATCTAGATGAGTCCGAATAACTGCATCAATAGGTGAACCGAAAATGAGATTTCAAAGAGTCAGATCAGCTATCTGGGTCACCCTCCTGTTTTTATCCGGCTTCGGATCGATTCACTGCGGCGAGCAGCGCGGCCGGAACGCCGACGAGGCCGCCTCTCAGGGGCCACCTCCAGCGGGGGAGTTGATTGACGCGCACTCGTTCTCTCGACCGAACTCGGTGGTCGTGACTCACCTGAATCTGAGCCTGGAAGTGGACTTCGACTCCCAGCGGCTTGTGGGAAGAGCAAGCTGGAATATCGACAACCTCGGCGGAGCATCCTCGCTTCATCTGGACAGCCGAGACCTGGACATCCGGAGAGTCTCGCTCGATCAGGGTGAGGAGACGACGTTCGAGCTGCGCGAACCGGTGGCGCTGCTCGGAAGCGAGTTGGTGATTCAGATCAAACCAGAAACCAAAGTGGTTCACATCGACTATGCCAGTCAACCCCAGGCCGAAGCGGTTCAATGGTTGGCAGCGCGGCAAACGGCCGGTGGCAAACACTCCTTCCTGTTCACTCAGTCCCAAGCCATTCTGGCGCGCACTTGGGTGCCCTGCCAAGATTCCCCAGGAGTCCGCTTTACCTACGATGCGGAGATAAAGGTCCCGGCCCCGTTGCTGGCGGTGATGAGCGCCTCCAATCCGGTGACAGCCAACCCTGACGGTGTGTACAGATTCAGCATGCCGCAGACGATTCCATCGTATCTACTGGCACTCGCTGTAGGTGACCTGCGATTTAGCCCGATCGGGCCGCGCAGCGGAGTGTACGCGGAGCCCTCGGTCGTCGATTCGGCAGCCTGGGAGTTCGGAGAAGTGGAGAGCATGATCGACGCCGCAGAGGCACTGTATGGCCCCTACCGCTGGGACCGGTTCGACATTCTCGTGCTTCCGCCGAGCTTTCCATTCGGAGGAATGGAGAATCCGCGACTCACCTTCGCCACCCCGACCATTCTCGCGGGTGATCGCTCACTGGTCTCATTGGTCGCCCACGAACTGGCGCATTCCTGGTCTGGGAACCTGGTCACCAATAAAACCTGGAATGACTTCTGGCTCAATGAAGGATTCACTTCCTACTTCGAGAATCGCATCATGGAATCCGTCAAAGGCGCTGAGTACGCCGAGATGCTCCGTACCCTGTCACTCCAAGACCTCGCAGAAGAGCTCGCAACTCAGAGTCCGGACAGCCCAGACACCCACCTGCTACTCGATCTTCGAGGTCGTAATCCAGATGACGGCATGACCGCGATCGCCTACGACACAGGGGCGGCTCTGCTACGACTCTTGGAAGAGATCG
>JAZFTL010000147.1:0-5187 GCA_036446675.1 Thermoanaerobaculia bacterium | reverse complement strand
GAAGATCCTGGAGAGGGAGCCCGAGGCCCTGCTCGAGGCGCGGCCCGGACTTCCGAAGGAGCTGGAGCGGATCGTCGGTCGATGCCTGGAGAAGGCCCCCGCCAAGCGCTATCAGGACACCTCTCAGCTGGTTCGGGAGCTGAAGGGTTTGCGCCGTGCCGAGGCAAGCGCAAGCCCTGCGGCTCACGAGTTGCCGGGGACACGGCGCGTCTTTCCCCTGAGCCGGCGGAGTTGGCTCGCCGCCGCCGCTCTGGCCGTCACACTGGGCGCACTCGGGCTGTGGCGCTGGACGACGCCCCGGGAGCCCCGGCTGGTCGCAGACGAGACCCTCTCGGTCGCCGTGCTGCCGCTCAGGAACCTCAGCGAGGACCCGGAAGAGAGCGTCTACCTGGCGGAGGGAATCGCCCAGGCCGTGACCACCAAGCTGACCCAGGCCGGCCTGCAAGTGGCTCCCTGGGAGAGCGTCCGGCGGGCCGATGCAGGTCTGCCGCTCAAGCAGCTCGCCGAAGAGCTCGGAGTCGGGGCGGTCCTGGTGGGCACGTTCCAGCTCGACGACGATCGCATCCGCACTACATTCTCCTTGGTGGAGGCGGCGAGCGGCTTTCAGGCCTGGGCCGAGGAGTTCGACCAGCCCTTCGAAGATCTCTTTGCCATGCAGCACCAGATCGCCCTCAAAGCGGCCGAGATCCTCAAGGGGCGGCTCACGCCCAAAGAGCAGGAGACCCTGGCCGCCCCGGCATCCGACAATGTCGACGCTTACGACTTCTATTTACAGGGGGCGTACCTCCTGCAGGCGGAGGACCAGGAATCAACGGAGGTCGCCCTGCAGTACTTCCAGCGGGCCCTGGAGATCGATCCCGAGCTGGTCGAGGCCCACATCGGCGTGGGAGCCGCGCACGCGATGCGGTACTTCAACAGCTGGAGTGGGGTGGAAGAGTTCATGGTCGCCGAAGCGAGCTTTCTGGCCGCACTGCGTCTCGATCCGGCGTCGATGCGGGCCCGCCGGGGTCTGATGCATATCGAGGTGCAGCGGGGGCGCTCGGAGGAAGTCCTGATTCACGCCCGCGAAGCGCGGAGAGCGGGTCGCCCGAATGACATCGAGAGCCTGTTAGCCGAGGCGGAGGGCTACAGCATGGGGGGTTTGCCCGAGTTGTCGCAGCCGATCTTCCAGCGTATTCTCGAGCTCGATCCCCTGAATGAAGGCGCGGCCTGGTGGCTGGTCTTAGGTGCAGCCTGGACCGGAGAGTACGAGGCCGCGGTGCAAGCGGGCGAAGCCTACTTCAGCAAGTTCGGTGACGACTTGCTGGCTCACACCTATGTAGGAGTCTCTCAGTACGCTCTGGGCCGGCTTGATCAAGCCGACAATCACTACCAGAAGTCGATGGCCGAGTTGCAGCACCAGACCTCGTTTGCCGCCAGCCTGTTTCGCGGACACCTGCAGCAGGAACGGGGTCGGCAGGAGGAGGCGCTCTCGACCTGGAAGGCCGGATTGGAAGCCGTTCGGAGTCGCCAGGAAGTGGAGACGGATAGTCCTCAGCTCGCATTGCTGGCTGCGGCCTTGGAGACCCGTCTCTACGGCGCTCCATCCCGAGAACCCCTGCGCGAAGTGTTGGACCAAGGCTCGCTCAACTATTGGGAGGCGCCCTTCCTCGCGGCCGCGCTCGCGAAGCAGGGAGACTGGCAGCGATCGGTGGAGATTCTCCACCAAACGCTCGACGGAGGAACCATTCCTCCGCTCTGGAGAGCCCAGTTGCGGGGTCTCGGGCTCGACCCCAACGCGCCCGAGCTGGCGGAGTTTCGGCGGGCATTCGAAGCGAAGAGGCTGGGACTCAGAGAGAGGTTTGGTCCGCGTGACCCCCTGGAGCGAGTTCCTGCGCGTTAGAATGTAGAGGGCAATGACACCCGATTCGGGGAGGAGACGCAAGATGTCCAAGATTTTTCTGGTAACTCTCGGCTGTGTAGTGTCGATATTCGCGGCAGTCACCGCGCTCCACGCCTGCGGCGACAAGTTCCTCGTGGGCGTGCGGGGCGGCCAGTACCTCCGCTACCAGGGCCCGGTTCACCCGACGCGGATCCTCGTCTACTGGAACATCGACCCCGAGACCGATCCGGGCGACCCCGGCGATTCGATTCTCGAAGCGACCTTGAAGGAGGCCGGCCATAGCGTGCAGCTCGTCACGGATTCCAGGGCGCTCTATTCAGAGGTGGCGTCCAAGGGCTTCGAGATCATCATGATGGATGTCGCCGACGCGAGGCAGGAGCAGCGGCGGATCGAGGGCGTCTCACCCGATTCGACGATCCTCCCGGTCCTACAGTTTCCGACCCGTCGCGAGTACTCCGCGGCCAAGAAAGAGTTCGGCCACGCGGTCAAAACGCCTACGACCATGGCGAAGCTCCTCGCCCAGATCGAGAAGGCGAGGCCATCGAGCCGCTAACCGGAGGTAGGCTGATGAAAGAAAAGCAACATTTACTCGCCGGTCTTGTAGCGCTTGTCCTGCTGGTCCCGAGCCTCGCCTCGGCACAGGCCTGGGTACCGCCCAAGGGAGAGGGTTCGTTCGCACTTACCGTCCAGTCTCTCGACGCCGGCAATCATCTCCTCCCCTCTTCGGTCTTTGCAGGAGTCGATTTCGGCTCGAAGACGGTCGACCTCGGCAAGATGGAAGGCCGGGTGCTGGTTCTAGACGGAGACTTCGGGCTCACCGGCAAGCTGGCGGTGAGCGCCTCCGTGGCCCACGTAGCCTCGCGCTTCACCGACGGCGGAAGGAACCGCGATTTGCCCGCTGTGCACCTGGACCTTCCGATCGACGACGGCAACTGGCACAGCTCGCTGCAAGACGCGCGTATCGCGCTCCGGTATATGCAGCCGAAGGGAGCCTGGGTCTTCACCCCCTCGGCAGCGATCGTGTTCCCCTTGCGCGACTACGTCACCCTCGGGCACGCCAACATCGGCCGGGGATTGAACGAGCTGCAGCTGGGGATCGACGTCGGCCGAATCCTGCCCAACTCAAACCGGCCCCGCGCCTACGTGCAGGGCGCCTACCGGTACGCTTTCATCGAAAAGCTCGGTGACACGAGTCTGGAACAAGGTAATCTCCTGCTCGAACTGGGGTATCTGGCCCACCCCAGGCTGACGGTTCGTGGCTTCGGTGACTGGCGGACCAGCCACCACGACAGCGGGGCGAATGCCTTTCACCTCCACGACCAGCTCTTGGCGGTAGAGTGGCTGCGCCTGGGTGTCGGCCTGTCGATTCCACTAGCCGAGGGATTCGACTTTTTCGCCTCGGTGGCGAAGACCATCGAGGGCGAGAACACCCACGACGGCACGACCTTCTCGATCGGAACCACCTGGGGCTTTCACGCCCCGGGCTCCGGTCGCGGCAAGATCCGCTTCCCCGGGTAGCGCGGTCGCCGGAGAGACCGTGGCCGGTCAGGCGTGGGTCAGAGGCAGTTTGAACCGAGATTCTTTCGCTTCGAGCGGTCCAACATTTGGGGAGGGGTCACTCTCTCGGAATCCACCTTAACTTCGCCGCCGAACTGTCCAAAGGATGGGGTCCACCTCATTAGGTTAGAGTTGGCCCGACGAACTAGCGGCCTTCATGGCGGCTCGATCGAAGTTAAAGGTTGAGGCGTTTGAGCCAAAGACACTACCGTAGCAGGTCGAGCGCGAATAAGATCCGAAGATCTGGCAACTCTAAGTGCCAAGTTCGTAGCGCTGCATAATCAGAGCGCCGTTGGTACCGCCGAAGCCGAAAGAATTCGTTAGGCCCACGGAGAAATTTGTCTTTCTGGCCACATGGGGAACAAAGTCCAGATCGCAGCCCTCGTCCGGATTGTCCAAATTGAGGGTTGGTGGGAGCACTTGGTCGCGCAGGGCGAGAGCCAAGATGCCGCATTCGAGTCCGCCGGAAGCTCCGAGCAAGTGGCCTGTCGACGACTTTGTCGAAGAGATCGCCAGCCGATGTGCATGATCCCCAAAAACAGCTTTGATCGCGTTGACTTCCGCAAGATCGCCGAGAGATGTGGAGGTGCCGTGGGCGTTGATGTAGTCAACAGAATCCGGGGCCAGCTGAGCATCCTGCAGGGCCGCCCGCATGACCTCTTGCGCGCCTATTCCATCCGGATGTGGCGCTGAGATGTGGTACGCATCGGCGCTCATCCCGTAGCCGACGATTTCGGCATAGATCGGAGCGTCTCGTTCGAGAGCCCTTTCGAGCTCTTCGAGGATGACGACTCCTGATCCTTCGCCGATCACGAAGCCGTCTCGATCTCGGTCCCAGGGCCGCGACGCTTTCTCTGGCTCGTCGTTGCGACTCGAGAGCGCTCGCATGGCGCAGAAGCCCCCCACGGCTAGGGGAGTGAGAACGCTCTCGGTGCCGCCCGTGATCATGGCGTCGGCAAATCCAAGTTGAATCTGCCTGAATGCGTCACCCACCGCATGGAGTCCTGTGGTACACGCAGTGGCAGGAGCCGTATTCGGACCCCTCGCACCGTACCGAATCGAAACCTGGCCGGCAGCCATATTCACGATGAGTCCGGGAATAAAGAATGGGGAGATCCGCTCCGGGCCTTTCGCCTTCAGCACATCATGCATTCTCTCGATCAGCGGTAGGCCACCTATGCCGGTGCCGATAGCCACTCCGGTCCGCTTTGCGTTGGAATCATCTATAACTAAGCCGGAACTTTCCATCGCGAACTGAGCGGCCGCCATGGCGAGCTGAATAAATCGGTCGGCTTTCTTGACATCCTTTCGCTTCATGTAGAGCGCCGGCTCGAAATCCAAGACCTCGCCGGCAATACGACTCGTAATACCCGTAGTATCGAACGAAGTCACTTCTGCGATGCCACTCTTCCCCTGAAGGAGGCCCGCCCAAGTCACCTCTGTCCCTATTCCGAGGGGCGACACCAGTCCAATTCCGGTGACCACGACACGACGACGCGAGTGACTCATATGAGCGGTTTCCCTAGATCCGGTGCCGGCACCAAACAGGGCCGAACACCACGATAATAGGTACTGGAATAGAACCTAGGCGGATTGCTTTGCTATGTAGCTGATCGCGTCGTTGACTCGACCGATCTTTTCGGCATCTTCATCCGGAATTTCGATTCCAAACTCTTCCTCGAATGCCATCACAAGCTCGACGATGTCCAGGGAGTCAGCACCCAGATCATCGGTGAAACTTGCCTTAT
>JAZFTL010000146.1:0-3487 GCA_036446675.1 Thermoanaerobaculia bacterium | reverse complement strand
TCCCATCCCGACCCAGTGCTGAGACAATCTTCTCGGCTCGAGAGTGGTCCTTGAAGGGTCCAATTTGAACCCGATGCCATCCAGTGGATGTCGTCACTTTGATCGTGGGGTAGGTGGGGCGCAATCGATCGGCGAGACGGTGCGCCCTATCGGCGTTACGAAAGGCGCCGACTTGAACGAGAAATTGAACCTTCGCCGGTCTTGCCCGTCGGGCCGGTGGGGTCGATGGGCGCTTGACGACGCGGAGGCTGACTCGGGCGGTGCCGGGTCCGATCATATCGATGGTCTTGGCTCCTGCCTTCGAAAGGTCGATGACGCGCCCCCTAACGAAAGGACCGCGGTCATTGATGCGCACACGAACCCGCTTGCCGTTATCCAAATTGGAGACTTCAACGATGCTGTCGAAAGGCAGAGTGCGATGAGCGGCGGTAAGAGCGTGCGTATCGAAAATCTCACCGCTTGCCGTCGGCTTGCCGTGGAATCCAGGGCCATACCACGAAGCGATACCCTTCAGTTCGGAGCGGACTCCCCAGTCTTTTTCCGGCCTGGTCGACCGACACGCTCCTCCTAGCAGGAGTGCCAGAAGCAAAGCGCCGATCGGCCAGCTTGGCGCCAGAGGATGGTGCTTAGGAAGCATCGGTCATGGGTCCGAGACAATCTGACGGCGCCGGCGACTTTTTCCGTGGCTAGATTCGAGGCTTCTCCGGAGCAATCGCTTGCACCTGGCTCAGCGCCGGCTCGACGGTTGACTCCAGATACTCGGAGACCTGCTCCGGAGCTCTACCTACAAAGAGCCGCGCATTGAGAGCTTCGGCGACGTCTTCGTCCGAAAGATTGAAGTCAGGATCCGCCGCGATTTTCTCGACGAGATCGTTCTCGCCTCCCTGAGCCACCGCTTCATGGGTCTCCATACTCATCACCCGCAACCGCTCGTGCAGCTCCTGGCGATCGCCGCCACGCATCGTCCCGAGCATCAGCAGCGACTCACTGGCCATGAACGGCAGCTCTCGATCGACGTGAGAGCGAACCACCGCTTCATGGACCGTCAGGTTTGCCGCGATTCCCCCAGCCAGACTCAACAGGGCATCGGCCGTCAAGAAGGCCTCGGGCATAACCAGGCGGCGGTTGGCTGAATCATCAAGACTGCGCTCCAACCATTGGGTTGCTGCGGTCAAGGGACCGTTGAGGCTGTCGGTGATGAGTCGGCGCGCCAGCGAGCACATCCGTTCAGCCCGAACAGGGTTCCGTTTATACGCCATCGCCGACGAGCCCACCTGGTCTTCATCGAAGGGCTCTTCCAGTTCACCGAGTCCTTGGAGCAGCCGGAGGTCGGTGCCGAACTTATGTGAAGACTGCGCGATTCCAGAGAGAACCGCGAGGATTCGAGAGTCCTGCTTGCGAGGATACGTCTGACCGGTGACTGGATATGATCCCGAAAATCCCAGGTTCTGAGCGAAGCTGGAGTCGAGGGCCTTCACCTTGTCGTGGTCGCCGTCGAACAACGTCAGGTAGCTGGCTTGGGTTCCGGTCGTCCCCTTAGTGCCGCGACAGAGGAATTCCGAGAGGAGGTGCTGCAGGTCCGCCAAATCGGTGAGAAAGTCCTGAATCCAAAGACAGGCCCGCTTCCCAACTGTGGTGAGCTGGGCCGGCTGGAAGTGAGTGAAGGCGAGGGTCGGGATCGACTCAGTGCGTGCGGCGAAGTCGGCCAGCGCTCGCACCGTACCGGCAATTCGTCCCCTGAGGAACTCTAAAGCCTCGCGCATCAGCAGCAGGTCGGCGTTATCGGTCACGAAGGCGCTGGTCGCACCCAGGTGCAACTTGCCGCCGGCTGCGCCGGCCTGCTCGGCAAAGTGTCTCAGGTGGGCTACGACATCGTGTCGGGTAATCTTCTCCAGCTCGCCCACCCGGGCCCAGTCGAGTTTGTCTTGTGCCTCGTCTAGGGCCGCCAGGTCCCCTGCGGAAATCGGCAAGCCTAAGTCGGCTTGAGCCTTGGCCAGAGCGATCCACATCTCCCGCCAGAGGCCATAGCGTCGCTCCGGGGAGAAGATCGCCGCCATCTCGCGAGAGGCATAGCGTTCATAGAGCGGGCTCTGGCCAGGCACTGAAGTCATGAAGATCTGAGAATACTAGATGTAGGCGGATCAGTGGTGGCTCGAGCTGTGCCAGTCGAGCTACACGCTGTCGTTCCGAGCACTGTCAGCGATTGTCATTCTGAGCACATTCCCCCATTGTCATTCCGACCGGAGGCGCCAGAGGACATGGCTCGCATTCCCCCATTGTCATCCCGACTGGAGGCGGCGGAGCCGCCGGACCGGAGGGATCTGGGCGGGGGTGCTGCGTCAAAGACCGCGACAGCTGCTTTGTCACCCACCCTCCCAGATTCCTCACTCTCGTTCGGAATGACAACGAAAAGGCATCTGCGCCCTCAAGCATTCAACCGAAACCAGGCGCTGGTCAGGGCGAGACCCTCTGCCAGGGTCAAGGGATCCGGCACCTCGAGTTCTCGTCTGAGCAGAGCGCTGTCGATCGAAGAGCGACGCTGCTCTCCGGGCATCCCGGGCCCGTGAGTCGCCTCGAGCTCGCTGCCTACGGCCGAGGCGAGCAGTCCATAGAGCTCGACCACGTTGGTCTCGATTCCCGTGCCCACGTTGTAGGTTCGAAACCCCGACTGGCCGAACGCCGCAAGGTTGGCTCGCACCACGTCGGAGACGTGAATGTAGTCTCTGGTCTGGAGGCCATCACCGTTGATCCTGCAGACCTCTCCGGCGAGCAGTTTCTTTAGAAAGATCGCCACGACTCCCGCCTCACCATGCGAATTCTGGCGCTCACCATAGACGTTGGCGTAGCGCATGCAGCACACGTTCAAGCCGTACTGCGAGTGAAAATAGAAGAGGTAACGCTCGCCGGCCAATTTGCTGACACCGTAAGGGGAGAGCGGGCGGGCGGGATGGCTCTCCTCGGCGGGGAAAGTCTCCTGTTCTCCATAGATGGCACCACCTGTGGAGGCGAAGATCACCTGCTTTCTCTCGGCACTGACCTCTGAATTGGCGAGAGCTCCGAGCAGGTTGAGGGTTCCGAGAATGTTGATGCCGGCGTCAAAGGCGGGGTCTTCGGTCGAGCGCCTCACAT
Source organism: Thermoanaerobaculia bacterium (assembly GCA_036446675.1). Classification (GTDB taxonomy): domain Bacteria; phylum Acidobacteriota; class Thermoanaerobaculia; order Multivoradales; family JAHEKO01; genus JAZFTL01. Next base: position 358 of record JAZFTL010000146.1, on the reverse strand, counting down.
CCATTTGGGCGGCGTGATGGACGAGAACCTCCACCCCTTCCGTCTCGATCAGGCGGGCTGCTTGCGGGGAGCAGATGTCGAGGGTGTGGAGCTCGGCCCCCGCATGAACATTCTCACGCCTGCCGGACGAAAGGTCGTCGACAACGAGAACTCGGTGCCCGGCTTTCACCAAGGCATCGGTCACGTGGGAACCGATGAATCCGGCTCCTCCTGTCACCAGTACAGTACTCCTGGTGCTAAGCGACTCCAGCAGCATAAGAGGGTTCCCGGTAGTGATTGAGGCTGGTCTTCAGGCCGTCGCGCAAACTGACCCGGGCCGCAACCTGGCCGGCACTCCTGCGCCGCGTGGACCGCGCGG
>JAZFTL010000145.1:0-3648 GCA_036446675.1 Thermoanaerobaculia bacterium | reverse complement strand
TTGCTAGCCTGTCTCTTGGCTGAATCAGTATCACGGGTTTTACATAACATGCCCTCGCGAAAGAGCCAGGATTTTTTCGACTATTGAGGTGAAAGGCAAGCAAGGCAGGTGCAAGGAAATGCGACCGCAAGGATTTACGCTGCTCGAGCTCATGTTCGCGACCCTCGTCGCCGCGCTGTTAATTGCTATTGCCGTCCCGCTCTACAGCGACGCCATGCAGAAAGCCCGGATCGGCCAGGTTATCGCCGATATGAGTCGAATCGAGGGCGAATTGGAGAAATTCCGCTTTAGGCCGCCGGGCGACCTGCCACCGAACCTGGCTGCGATCGGTATGGACACACTGCGGGATCCGTGGGGGAATCCTTACCAATATCTCAATATCGAGGCCGGCGCGCCCATCGGGGCTGTTCGCAAGGACAAAAACCTGGTGCCTTTGAATACGGATTTCGATCTCTACAGCCTGGGCGCAGACGGTCTTTCTTTGCCACCACTCACCGCCATCGCAAGCCGAGACGACATCATACGTGCCGGAAACGGCTCATACCTGGGTATTGCGAAAGACTATTAGATTTCGCTGCCCATGACTCTCCTCAAAGATAAGCCCTTCCGCAATCGAGTCGCCCGTCGCGTCTTTGGGTTCTTCGCATTGGCCGCCCTCGTGCCGGCGGTAGTGACCTCTGGCTTGGCGTACTACGCCGTCGAACAGCAACTGACCCAGAAATCGCTCGACCAGCTTCGAGGAGAGAGCAAAACCTACGCCCTCGGTGTGCTCGAAAAGCTACGGCTCTCTCGGGCTTTTCTGATGCAGTTAGAGAAAAGAAAAAGTGGGGGGGAAATATCTTTTGATGACATTTACTTCACGCAAATAGAGGTTATCAGCGCGGTTTCGGTCGAACAAGACTCAACGGTCGCATTGCAGGCCATGACATATCCTGGCGAGACTTCTCTCGATATAAGAGTTCGTGAGGACTCTCCCTCGGTCTGGCTGACTACCCCTGTATCCCCAACAGAGGCGATTTCCGGTGAGGTCAATCCTCTTTTTCTTTGGGGATCGCCAGACCTCTTTCCAGCATCGGTGACATTCTGCGTACTGGACGAAGGGGGTATCAAGATTTTCTGCCCCGCCCCCCCGCAAGATAATGCATTGGAGTTGTGGCGGGAGGCGCTCCAAACATCCTCAGTCGGAACCTTGGAATGGATGGAAGACGACGTCGCGTACCTGGCGGGCTACTTCGGCCTGCCTCTGCGCTTCCAATTCTCGGTGCCACAATGGAGTGTGGTGGCTGTCCAGACGAGGGCTCACGCCCTGGCGCCAATGTCCGGTTTCAGGGCCGTTTTTCCGCCGGCCATCGGTCTGTCCGTCGTCTTGGCGCTGTGGATCAGTTTCTACCAGGTGCGTCGCCGTCTCGGTCCGCTAAAAATGTTGACTGATTCGGCCGCCGCCATCGCCGCAGGCGATTTCACCACGCAAATAGGACTGGAAAGCCGCGATGAGTTTCAGTTCCTGGCTCATTCATTCAACAAGATGCGCCGCGATCTTGGCAGACAATTCGGCACTCTCCGAGCCTTATCCGATCTCGATCAGAAAATCCTCGCCGCCAAGGAAATGCAGCCCGTCGTGGAGGGTACCGTCCGGCGGATGCTGGAATTGTTCGATTGCCAGTGCGCTGCGATCACGGTGGTCGAGAAAGACGCAGAGAATATCGCCCAGGTAATCTGGTGCGGCGCCAGCGAAGAAATCCATGTAGACCGGGTTCACCTTTCGACGGGACACGACCTGGCCCAGAACAACGGCCCGTTCAAGGTGCCTCTCGCGGAGGCTGATGCGGCCTACCTGAGGCCCTTGCAGGCGACTGGAGCGACCGTGTTTCTGGTGTTGCCCATAGTCCGGAAACACCAGCTGATCGGCATCATCGCCCTGGGTTACCAGGACGCAGAATCCCTGGACAGTGCGACAACCACGTCGTTACAGGATTTCGGAGACCGGCTGGCGGTCGCTCTGCAGACTATCAACCGTGCCGAACAGCTCTATCGCCGGGCGCATTACGACAGCTTGACGAAGTTACCCAATCGGCAACTGTTCAAGGACCGTCTGGAACAATCCATCGCGCAGGCGATTGCGCACGGCCACACGAACGCGCTGCTCTTCATCGATCTCGATCACTTCAAGACCGTCAACGACTCTGAGGGTCACTCGGTGGGCGATGAACTGTTGCGGCTTGCCGGGCAGCGGCTGCGCAGGTGCGTCGACAGTGCAGACACCGTCGCCCGGCTCGGCGGGGACGAGTTCACCGTCATCCTCTCCGACCTCACATCGCCACACGATGCGGCACAGGCGAGCGAGAGAATCATCGCCGCTCTGTCCGAGCCGTTCCAAGTCGCCACCATGGAGCATTTCCTCAGTGCGAGCATCGGTATCACAATGATTCCGGCCGACGGCTCGAGTGTAGAAGCACTGTTACGGAATGCAGACATCGCCATGTACAAGGCAAAGGACCAGGGCCGCAGTCGGAGTGTTTTCTTTGAAGAACGCATGAACCAGGACGCTGAGGAACGCGTTGTGCTGGCAGCGGATCTGCGGCACGCCTTGGAGCGTAACGAGCTCGTGCTTTACTATCAGCCGAAAGTCGACCTGGAGACTTATGAGGTCGTCGGTGCGGAAGCGCTGATCCGTTGGATACATCCTGCGCGTGGCCTGGTGCGGCCTGATCAGTTCATTCCGATTGCCGAGGAAACAGGCCTGATCGTCGATATTGGAGAATGGGTTATCCGCCAGGCTACTCAGCAACTTTCCGCATGGCAAAAGCAAGGGGTGCTCGATGAGCTATCAGTCAATGTCTCCTATCGACAGATTCGCGACAGCGATCTGGTAGAGGCAGTGAAGAGAGGCCTTCACGATAATGGCCTGGAACCAGCGACTCTGGAGATCGAAATTACCGAATCCATCATGGTGGAGGACAAGCATGTCATTATGACCACGCTAAGCGCTCTTCGTAATATGGGCGTGCGCGTCGCCATCGATGATTTCGGCACCGGTTACTCCTCCTTTAGTTACCTCAGGGAACTTTCTTTCGATACGTTGAAAATCGACAAGGCGTTCATAGACGATGTCCCGGGCACGCACACTTCTACTGCGATCATGGCCGGGATCATCCAAATCGGGACGCTGCTCGGAAAAAACATCGTTGCAGAGGGCGTTGCGAATGAAAAACAGGCCAAGGCACTGCTGAAACACGGTTGCTGCATCGCCCAGGGATATTTCTTTAGCCGGCCGCTGTCTGCGAGTGACTTCGAGGCCTTCATCTCGCGAAGAGCAACACGAAAACTTGCCTGAGTCGGTTCGACTCGTCAGGCCCCGACCAAAAACCGAAAAGCCCACATCGTGCGGGCTTTCGATTGTTTGGTTGGGGGCCTAGGATTGACTCGGGCCATCCTTGGCCCTCGCCCTGCGGGCGGCGTCGCTACGCTCCACCGTCCAAAATCGCTCCCGGCGATTTTGTCGAACAGCTCCGCATCCCCTACCCCCCCAACCAAATAAGAGAGGGCTCTTTTGGAGCCCTTTCTTATTTGGTTGGGGGACTAGGATTCGAACCTAGGTTGGCGGAGTCAGAGTCCGCAGTCCTACCACTAGACGATCCCCCAACTGAA
>JAZFTL010000144.1:0-2057 GCA_036446675.1 Thermoanaerobaculia bacterium | reverse complement strand
GAGCTTCGAGATAGGTTCGGTCCCAAGGTCGAGCCGGTTGAAGAGAGGGTCGGGCATTTGATTCGCATGCTGCGGCAAGAAGAGTTGGTCGCTTATCCGGGCTGGGACGATTTGGGGTCATCGCTCCAATCGGGTTCTAGCTCATTCCCTTAGATGCCGGGTTCGAATATGATATCTTCTCGCTGCTTTTAGGATTGCAAGTATGCCCCTCGTAGAAATTTACCAAGAAGACCTGGAGCGACTCGAGTCGGCGCTGAATCGTCTGCGGCACGATTCGAATGCGAAAGTCGTGTTTCTCATCGACAAGAATGGACAGCAGATCGCGGCAGCAGGCGAAACGGAAGAATTCGACGCGACTTCGCTGGCGTCGCTGACGGCAGGTAATGTAGCCGCCACGGACGGCCTCGCAAAACTCATTGGCGAGCGCGAATTCTCAGTTCTGTTCCATGAAGGTGAGAGAGATCACATTCACATCTCGATTGTTGCGGAAAGGTCTATTTTGTTGGTGATTTTTGACGAGAGATCCTCTCTTGGACTGGTGCGGTTAAGGGTCAAGAGGGCCAGTTCGGAGATGGAGTCGGTATTCGATGACATGGCAAAAAAGCTCGAGAGCGCCGATGAAGGAGCTGCAGAGAGTAGTCCTTTTTCTGAAATCACCGACGACGATATCGATTCCTTGTTCAACGACTAACCGACCTGACCGTCCGGCCTGAATTGCTGTCATGACATTCATCAATTACGCAGCCCAAGAGATCAATTGCAAGATTGTCTATTACGGCCCCGGGTTGGGCGGCAAGACAACCAATCTGCAGTTCATTTACGACCGAACGACCCCGGAGCGCAAAGGGAAGATGATCTCTCTGGCAACCGAAGCGGATCGGACGTTGTTCTTTGATTTCTTGCCCCTGGACTTAGGGAAAATTCGTGGTTTCACTACGAGATTTCATCTCTACACCGTACCGGGCCAAGTATTCTATGACGCGAGTCGAAAGTTGATACTGAAAGGCGTAGACGGCGTTGTCTTCGTGGCTGACAGCCAGCGTGATCGCATGGAAGCGAACATCGAATCGATTCGGAACCTGGAGTCGAGCTTGCAAGAACACGATTTGGATCTGAATACCATCTCGTATGTTTTGCAGTTTAATAAGCGCGATCTTCCCAGTGCGATGCCGGTTGACGAAATGTATCGCATGCTCAACTACAAACGCGAACCAACCTTTGAAGGTGTCGCGACCGATGGGACAGGTGTCTACGAAACTCTTAAATCAGTGGCGAAACAGATTCTCGTCGAGCTGCGAAAGAAGTAAGGAATGGAAAATACCTATGGCGAAAAGATGGACCAACGAAGAAATCACTTACCTCAAGCGCTACGCCAAGAAGAAAAAACTCAGTGACTTAGTGGGTCGCTGCAATACGGATGCCTCAACGGTCCAGGAGAAGTTGGCCGAGCTGGGCCTCGGGGCGCTCGATAGCCCCACTCCACTGGAAGCTAAGGTAGATCCGATGATCACTGTTTTCGGGCGAGGGGTTAAGGCACTTCATCGCGGGAATTGGTCGGAGGCGGCCGGGTTGTTTGAGCGTGTAGCTGAAAAGAGCGGCCAGGATCATCTCGCCGGTAGCGCCCGGCGCTACCTGAGGATATGTCAGCAAAGACTTTCGGAGGGGGAGGGTGGCAAGAAAGCTCGAGATCCGTTCTTGGCAGCCGTCTATGAGCGCAATCGAGGGGACTTGGACGCAGCTCTGGAGATCTGTAGCGCTGGGGGTCGTCGAAACAAGGACGAGAAGTTCGCTTATCTAGCTGCCGCGATATTCTCCCTGCAAGAGGACTTTGAGAACGCCGCTAAGTATCTCGATTTGGCGATAGAGATGCACCCTAAGAATCGAGTCCATGCCGGCTACGATAGCGACTTCGAAGGTCTTCGTGAGGAGCCGGACTACGAGCACATCTTCTCGTCGTAGCTTTGCACCGGGTCGAGTGGAAGTGCGCAGCGCCTCCGACCTTGACGAATTCCTTTGCCACCGTCTGTTTGAAGACTCTCTGCCGCAGTTCGTCGAGG
>JAZFTL010000143.1:0-4342 GCA_036446675.1 Thermoanaerobaculia bacterium | reverse complement strand
GGAGCTGATTGATCCCTTTGACTTCGTATGACATCATAATAATGTCATGCCCCAGATAACCGCACGTATTCCGGAGGAGTTGGGAAGGGAGATCGATGCGGCTGCAGCCCACCTGAAGCGATCTCGCGCCCAAGTTGTGCGCCTGGCACTCGAGTACTACCTAGAGGATTTCGAAGACCTGCGAGTTGGCCTGGAGCGCCTGCAGGATCCTTCCGACCCGATCCTCGACTGGGAAGACGTGCGCAGTGGGCTACTCGGTCAGGATTAAGCGAAGCGCGGCGAAAGAGCTTCAGCGCCTGCCACGGGAGATGCAGCGCCGACTGGTCGAGGCAATCGATCGACTGGCTAATGAACCACAGGCAGGATCAGTTCTCAAAGGTGAGTTTTCAGGCTTGCGCCGGCTTCGAGTGAGTACCTACCGAATCATCTACGAAGTGCACAGGGGCGAGTTGACAATCCTCGTCGTGCGAGTCGGGCACCGGCAATCAGTTTATCGGTAGCACTGCGACTTCATGCGTAAAAGGGGCGACTTCAACTCGACCTATCAGGTTCGCCGCTGAGAGCACTCGGCGAAAGGGAATTCAATGGACTTCAGCATATCTGATCAGATCAAGCCAACTCTCGAAAAGATGCGAGGGTTCATGGACGAACACGTCCTGCCGGTGGAGCATGAAGTGCTGTCCAAGGGCTGGGTGGAAGCGGCCGAATTGCTTGAGGGTCTACGCGCCCTGGTCAAGGCCGACGGCATGTGGGGTCCGCAGATTCCTCAGGACTTAGGCGGCATGGGCCTTTCCTTACTCCATCACGGCATGGTCTCGGAGGTTCTCGGTCGCTCGCCTCTCGGTCACTACGTATTCGGCTGCCAGGCCCCGGACGCCGGTAACATCGAGATCCTCTACAAATATGGCACAGCTGAGCAGCAGGACCGCTTCCTCCTGCCCCTGGCCGACGGCGAGATCCGCAGCTGCTTCTCGATGACCGAGCCGGAGAGACCCGGATCGAATCCGACTGAACTCGATTGCCTCGCAGTGAAGGAAGGCGACGACTACGTGATCACTGGGCGCAAGTGGTTCACCAGCTCTGCCGACGGGGCGGCATTCGCTATTGTCATGGCGGTCACCAATCCGGAGGCGGCGAAATATGATCGCGCCAGCATGATCATCGTTCCCACCGATACGCCGGGATTCAACTTTGTCCGCAACATCCCCATCTGCGGCGACGCCGGGGCGGGTTGGGCGAGTCACGCGGAGATCTCCTACGAGAGCTGCAGGGTTCCCCAGAGTAATCGGCTCGGTGCCGAAGGCTCGGGATTTCTCATCGCCCAGGAGCGCCTGGGGCCGGGCCGTATCCACCACTGCATGCGCTGGATAGGCATCTGTGAGCGCGCCTTCGAAATGATGTGCGAGCGCGCGGCGACCCGCATGATAGCGCCGGGCAAGCCGCTGGCCTCCAAGCAAATCATTCAGTCGTGGATCGCCGAGGCCCGCGCTAAGATCAACGCAGCCCGCTTGATGGTGCTGCAGGCGGCGTGGAAAATCGACAACGAGGGCTTCAGCGCGGCTCGGATAGAGGTGTCTCTCATCAAGTTTTACTGCGCCGACGTCCTCATGGAGGTCATCGACCGCGCCATTCAGGTGCACGGTGCGCTCGGCTTGACCAGCGACACCGTTTTGGCCTACTACTACGCTCACGAGCGTGGCGCCCGGATCTACGACGGTCCCGACGAGGTTCACAAGGTCGTGGTGGCGCGCCTACTCATGAAGCAGTACGAAACGGCATGACGAGGTGAGCGCGGCTCGCCAAAGCAGCGAGACCCGCGAGGTTCGTGCGGGAGAGGAGCTCGACGCCGAGTCCCTGCGCCGGTACGTTGCCGCGAGACTCGACCACCCGATAGGACCGCTGACGATCACCCAGTTCCCGGGTGGTCTCTCCAATCTCACCTACCTGGTGGCGTGGGATGAGAGCGAGTACGTGCTGCGGCGTCCCCCCTTTGGGTCCAAGGTGAAGAGCGCTCATGATATGGGGCGCGAGTACACGGTGCTGTCAGCGCTGGCGCCCGCCTACGAGAAGGTGCCAAAACCGCTATTCCATTGCGACGACAGCAGGGTGCTCGGTGCCCCGTTCTATCTGATGGAGCGAATTCGAGGCACCATCCTACGCCGACGTATCCCGAACGAACTCGACATCGACGAGTCCAAGGCTCGTCGCCTGTGTGAGGTCATGGTAGACACGCTGGTCGAGCTCCATAGTCTGAAGTACCCAGCGCTTGGCCTAGATGGATTCGGCAGACCGCAGGGGTATATCGAGCGGCAAGTCTCAGGTTGGACCAAGCGCTACGCAGATTCGCGGACAGACGACTTGCCCAACGTCGAGGCCATCGCAACCTGGCTGCTCGACAACATGCCGGAGGATGGCACTGCCGCCCTCATCCACAACGACTTCAAGCTCGACAACTTGGTCTTAGAAATTGAGGATCCGATCCGGGTCCGCGGTATCCTCGACTGGGAGATGTCGACCATCGGGGATCCGCTCATGGACTTGGGTACCGCTCTCTGTTACTGGGTCAATCGCACCGATCCTCAACCGATGCAGACGATCGCCTTTGCGCCCAGTACCGAGCCGGGGATGATGACCCGAGGCGAGATTGCCGATCGCTATGCCGAACAGAGTGGACGGGAGCTCTCGAATATCGTCTACTACTACTGCTTCGGCCTATTCAAGACCGCGGTCGTGGTGCAGCAAATATACTACCGATTCAAGCAAGGCCTGACCAAGGACCCGCGTTTCGCGACGTTGATCGAGGCCGTCAAGGCGCTCTCGGCGCACGCTGTGTCGTGTTCCGAGTCCGGCGGTCTGGGTTAACCAGAGTGGTAGGATGAGTCGCCCAGACTCCATAGTCACCGCGGTTCGCAGCGCGGCCTCAAATCTGCGCTGCACGCAGCTGGTGTAGTATGGTCCTGACGCCCCGTCACCCAGTAGCGATATCAATCCGGAGCTCGGTTCGCGGCTCCGGGGGAGGACTCGACGTGGATTCGACTCGACAAGTATGGCTGGCAACTCTGGTAGTGGTTCTGGTCTGGCTGAGCGGCGCTGCGGCCCCTGGAAGGGGGGAGGAGACCGCAACCTCCAAGCCCGCCGATGCCAGGATCTGGATCGGCCGAGAAGCCGAGTTCGAGGCCGCTCTGATCCACGCCGAGGTCGTCAAGCTCGAACCGATGGCTACGGGTGTGACGAAGCCCTACCGCGCGGATGTGGCCGTCGGTGGGTCGATCGAGGCGTTTGCCTGGAAACCGATCACGGCCGGACGCTATCACGGCTTCTTCGAGAGCTACACGGCCGAGGTGGCCGCTTACGAGCTGGACAAACTACTCAGGTTGGGCATGGTGCCGGTCACGGTAGAGCGTCAGGTGGGCCGCAGTTACGGTGCTGCCTGCCTGTGGGTGAGCCCGGCCGACACGTTCGGACAGCTGGGCGGGGTCCCGACACCGCCCGCGGAGGAGAGAGTGCGCTGGGGCCTTCAGCTCACCCGGGCGAAGATGTTCGACAATCTGATCAACAACCTCGACCCGAATCTGGGCAACTGGATGGTCGACCCGGCCTGGAACATCATCCTGATCGATCACTCCAGAGCCTTTGTGCGGGGCAAAAAAATGGTGCACGAACTCACGCGGGTCGATCGCGACCTGTGGGATCGGATGCTGGCTCTCGATGAAGAGACCCTGACCCGGGCGCTCGGCGACTGGCTGGGCCGTGGACAGATTCGATCGATCCTACAGCGACGGGATCGGATGGCAGAGGAGGTCGGTAGACTCGTAGAGGAGCATGGCGAGGAAGCGGTGCTGGTCGAGGCTACCGACAAGCCTTAACGCCGGTTGCCCAGTCTCCAATCGGCCTCTAAGCTCTAAGCTTGCTATTTGAGAGCTCTGCTTCTGAGGGGCGACCTGGGCTAACCCAGCTCGGACTCATGACTGGCCCACACCGGGCCGGAGACCAGTTTCGGTAGGAAGCGGGTCGATTTGGGCGGCAGGGTGAGGCGCATATCGACCGCGCTGGCGAACGCTTCGGTCGACATCGACGGGAGCCAGAAACCGACTGGAATATCGTGGTGCCGCACCTCTTCCCATAGATTCTGCGGGTCCGATCGATAGAGGGTGCTGCCGTCGGTGGTAGCCTCGGGCCTCAGACCGAGCTTGGGGTAGAGGTGGTGGTGGAGTAGATAGACGCTGCTGGTAAGCGCGGGACTAAGAGCTTCCGGTGATGGGTCATCTGATTCGAGACTCCAGATCTCTGGAGCGCTGCGCCCATTCCAGACGCCGAGAGCCGGCTGTCTGGCGGTGTTGAC
>JAZFTL010000142.1:0-2648 GCA_036446675.1 Thermoanaerobaculia bacterium | reverse complement strand
AAACATGGACGACAGGGTTGCACAATGCCAATGAGATGGAGCTCGAAAGATCCTCTTGCATTGACTAGTGCTAGCCAATGTCGTCCAGCCGCGATTGAATGCCAGTTCCTTTGGAAAGTGCCCTAGCGGAGAGGTTGATTTGGAGAGGCGATGTTGCCGACTCGATCAGCAAGCCGTTCACTCCGGTTTGAGCGAACCACAGCATCCGCAACCGCGAGACCCAGGAAGAGGGTGAGCACAGGCTCTTCTAGCCAGTTGTAGAAGGCCCCGAGGATTGCCAAGTAAAGGACGAGGTATAGACCCGCACGGCTCTTGCTTGGCCTGTCGATGCATGCTCTCGCGATCACGATCCAAACGGAGGCATACGCAAACAGCCCGAAAATGCCCAAATCACCCCAAACACCAAGCCACGTCGACCACGGCGACGTGAGTGATGACGAGCGCCATGGTGGTTTCTGCTGTTCGACGAGAAGAAGCTGCCTGGCGACTCCACCAGGTTCAAGACCCAAGGAGCTGACGAGGTTGCCCTCTCCTGCGCCAATCCAGGCAACCCTTGTCGCCGTTTCACCTGGGGCAAGGCCCAACGCGGACAGCAGTGGTGCCGTTTGGTACTCGTCAAGGATCAGTGAGACCGTGAACCCTTTGTTCTGGAAGAACTCGTCTCCGTACCAGTTCCTGGCTGGCGGCGCGAAACTAACCCAGGCCGAGAAGACGAGGCCGAGTATCAGCGCTCCGAGAGTCAATGGAGCTAGCAGTGGCCATTGGGACCTTCTAGTCGCCAAGAACACGACTCCGGTGACTCCTAGCGCAAGAAGAGATTGCATCGTGCCCGTAATGGCCCCTATGGCGAGGCCGGCGCCAATGGCAACGTAAAGCAGCGGCTGAGCGCGCAGCCCGCGCTGCTCGAACATTCTCATGCCCAGGTAGAGGGCAGTACCTACCCCCACAAAACCGACTACATGGTGTCCGGCCCCTTGACCCCCTAAGAACCCTTGAGCTGCGTCGCTGGTTTGGCCCAGTACGAATCTCTCGAACGCGATCACGGCCGCCTGAGCGAGAAGGAAGAAGACAACGAGGTGATGAACATCTGCTTTTATCGGACCTCGACTCCATCCCCTCAGCGCGACCAGGACCACGAGAAAGGGAACAACAAGTGACGCCCACAGGATGGCTGCGGCCAGTGGGCTGGCGAAGTTGGCGACGGAGCTTGCAGCCACAGCAAGGGTGAGGATGATGAAGGCCCGCATGATGCGGGTCTCTGTAGGTGTTCCACTCGGCCGACTGCCGAGTAATCCCACCAAGAGAACCGGGAAGAAGAGGAAGTTGAGTATCCCTGGAAGTTCGAGGAACGAGACCGTAGGTCTCAGTAGCAATGCGAGGGCGAGGGAAGCGATCAGGGCCTTTGCTGCGAAAGGCGACTCAGAAGGGGATCTGATGGCGCCGAGCAGGCCTCGCTCAGCGACCGGGTCATCCATCGAGGGCTCACCCACTTTTGCGTCGCTGCCCTGCTCGTCCGAGAACATCCTCTAGGGAGCCCTCGGATCTGCTCATGTCGTACCGGAGTGGTGCTCGGTTGTAGACGTATCCGGCCAACCCGGTCTCGAGGAAGGCCAGTCGGTCGGCCAATTCCTCGGCCGGGGCGACACTTGTCCGATGGCGAAGGACCACGACCACACGATCCGCATATCGGACCAGGGGGCTGGCATAGGCCACGTGGAGCAACGGCGGCGTATCGATAAGCACCAGGTCGTACTCAAGCTTGATCGCTTCGAAGAAGGCCTTCACCGCGGCCGAGCGGAAGAAATCTGGAGCGGTGGTGTCAACCGTACCCCTACTGACGAGGTCAATTTCGGCGCCCTCCTTCATGGGTACCGAGCAAACGACTCGGTCGAGTGAGACATCGCGTTCCACGAGGTCGGTGAGACCCAGATTCGGGGCGTTGTCACCTGCGAGGAGGGCAGTCAGCCGCTGATGGCCGAAATCGGCGTCGATTGCCAACACCCGTTTGCCGTGGCGGGCCGACGCGAGTGCGGTGTTGGCGGCGACCACCGTTTTGCCGTCATCGAGACTCGGAGAAACAAACGCGATGGAGCGAACTAGGAGCGGTCCCGCATCGGCGAGATGCGCAGCGTTTCCGGTTACAACGACTCCCTGGTCCGCCTCGACCTCTAGAGCCGAGGAGATGAATCGGAACGCCTCAGCTGACACCGAGGCGGGGTGGCTCATGACAGGAACGTCGCCCTTGATGCGCTCATCGCGGAAGTTGGGGACTTCGGCGATAAGCGGGGCATTGAACACCATCCTTGGCTGAGAGCGGTCGTCGAATTTGCGCCTTTTCAGTGCCAGCAGATAGGTGGTCCCCCCCGCGATGAGGAGTCCCAGGACCAGACCCACCGCCCCGGCACGTATCAGATCGACTCCGACCTCTTCGGCGGCGATCGCCGGCGAGTAGAGAACGATGCCGGTGCTCTCCAATCGTGCCTCGACGCCTAGCTCGTCCTTCCTCTGGAGTAGATCGCCCTTGCGAGACACGGTCTGGCGTTGTTCCTGCAATAGTACCGCCAGGTCGGGGTCCTGGGATTGGAGGTTGTTGAGGCTCTGCAGAGTTTGAATCTGCTGAAGAACATCATCGAGGTGATCCCGCACCT
>JAZFTL010000141.1:0-2605 GCA_036446675.1 Thermoanaerobaculia bacterium | reverse complement strand
GCGCTCGAGGCCGCGATGGTATCTGCCTACCGTCGTTCGGTAAACGCCTCGACCGCGCAGGAAATCGAAGCCCGGATCGGATCCGATGAGGGCGATGTCAGTATTTATGCTGAAAAAGAAATCGTAGAAGACGTCGAAAATCCGCTCACCGAAGTGACGCTGGAAGAGGCGCTTAAGTACGACGAAAAGGCCGAGATGGGTGGCATGTCGTTGGTCGATTCCACGCCTGAAGATTTCGGTCGAGTGGCGGCCCAGACGGCAAAGCAGGTCATCCTGCAGCGCCTGCGCGAGGCGGAACGCGATGCCCAGTACGAAGAGTATATCGAGCGGGAGGGAGATATGGTGCACGGAACGGTGCACTCGATCACGCCGCAGGCAGTTACCGTAGGCCTCGGCAGGGCGGAGGCTATTCTTCCCAGAAACCAGCAGATCCCGGGCGAGCGGTTTCATGTGCGAGATCGCATAAGAGTCTATGTGCTTGAAGTTCGGAAGTCCTCGCGAGGGCCGGTAATCGTTGTTTCCCGCACCCATCCCAACATGCTGCGCCGATTGCTTGAGATGGAAGTTCCCGAGATCAATCAGGGCCTGGTTGAGATCAAAGCCATCGCCCGAGAGGCGGGGAAAAGGGCGAAGGTCGCAGTAGCGGCCACTCGCGATGGAGTGGATCCAGTTGGCGCGTGCGTAGGCATGCGCGGGGTGCGCATTCAATCCATTGTGCGCGATCTGAATGACGAAAAGATCGATGTGATCGAATGGAATCCGGAGTCGGCCGCATTTATCTCTAAGGCGCTGAGCCCGGCCCGCGTATCGGGCGTATTCCTTGACGAAGATGTAGAGCGCGGCAAGACTGCCGCGGTGGTGGTTCCAGAGGATCAGCTCAGCCTTGCGATCGGACGCGCGGGGGTAAATGCACGCCTGGCAGCGCGCCTGACGAATTGGCGAATCGATATCAAGAGCTTGGTCGAGGCCGCTACCGAATCGCTGAACCGATTGGCTACCGACGGTACCTTTGCGGAAATGGCGGTGGCTGAAGCCGAGACGATGCCTCAGATTGAGATGATCCTAACCAAGAAGGCGGAGACGCGGCCAGTAACTCCCGAGGAGTACCATCTGCTCACGGATTTCGTTGTTCGGGTGGAAGAGGAGCGTATGTCGCGCAGGAACGCCGAGCGACAGGTGTACTTGGAGAAGCTCGAAAAGATACGGGAGGGGATCCCGGAGGGCGCCTATCACGTGACGCTCGCGGAGGTCGGTGTCAGCACGCGAGTCGCGAACCTGCTGTCGGAGGCCGGATACGAGAGCGCGGGGCAGGCGCTCGAGCAATTGGCGATTGATGAAGACAAGATTCTCGCGCTTCAGGGAATCGGGCCAAAGGCCATTGCCGAACTCACTGAAATTCTTCCCGGTTACGACTACCCCGAGCCGGTTATCGAAGAAGAGCCGGTGGAAGAGGGAGAAGAGTTGGCTGCCGAAGAGGCTGCTGGCGAAGGGGCGGAGGCGGAAGCCGAAACCGAAACCGAAGCCGAAGAAGGCAAGCCGGATGCTGTCGAGGATGAAGCTGAAGGCGAGCCAACTGCTGAGGCTGACGCAGCAGATGAAGTCAAGGCAATACCCATAGAAGAGGCGTTTGAGCTTGCCATTGAGGAAGTCACCCAGGCTTCCCTCGAGGTAGCCGAGGATGAGGCGACGGAGGCGGAGAAGGAAGCCGAGCGCAAGAAGCGCAAACAGCGCGCGCGAGTGGTCGAATACGACCCAGATCTTGGCGAGACGGTCGTGCGACATCGGAGAAAGGCAAGCCGACAGACCGACTGGGAGGATGTGGGGGAGTTTGACGATAAGTCGTAGCAGGCAGCGATGTCTGAGAAACATATTCCTCAACGAACCTGCGTAGGCTGTAGAGAAGTGCTCCCGAAGAGGTCCCTAACCCGCATCGTGCGCACGCCCGAAGGTGTTAGGATTGACCCGACCTCAAAGGCCCCCGGTAGAGGAGCCTATTTGCACAACCGGCAAAGTTGCTGGGAAAGAGGACTCAAGGGATCTCTGTCCAAGGCGTTGAGGGTAGAAATAACGACTGACGATTTTAACGAGCTGATGCATTACATGGATCAGTTGCCAGAGACCAATGACTGAGCCCGGCCATAGAGCCGCGCCAACAAGAAATATCCTCTAGGCCGGCAGCTCGCTCGAGCCCCGGCCAGGAGCTGGAGGTGTGATGTGAGCGAGAACGGCCAAAAACTCATCGAAATCCCCGATAACCTCACGGTCCGTGACCTTGCGGATCGTATCGAAGTGAGTCCCATCGATGTGATCAAGCAGTTGATGGCCAATGGAGTCATGGCCAATATCAATCAGCAAATCGACTTCGACACGGCCGCCATTGTTATTGCGGAGTTTGGTTTCGAAGCTCAGGCTCTCGAGCCGACCGAAGCAGAAGCCTCCGAGGATGCCACCGAGCTGCCGCTCTGGAGACGGATGTTGGAGGATGAGGACCCAGACACCCTCGTCGATCGACCTCCCGTGGTGACTATTCTGGGTCATGTCGATCACGGCAAGACCACTCTGCTTGACACGATTCGAGAAGAAGAAGTAGCTGCCGGTGAAGCCG
>JAZFTL010000140.1:0-3223 GCA_036446675.1 Thermoanaerobaculia bacterium | reverse complement strand
CCATGGTCATTGTTCCCGAGCGACCAATACCAAATCCATCGATTCACGCAATCGATTGAGCGCTTCGATTTCTCGGAGTGGCCGCTTTATCCCGGCGACTTTGTCTACACGTACTCAGGTCGCGGCGCCTTTTCGCATATGTTCATCGTCACTGAAGTGGACGGCGATGGCCGTAGATACACCGTCACCAATCAAGAACAGCCAAACGGCGAATATTGGATCGAACGGGTTCTACTGTACGACCTGTTGGATCCAGAAGCAGGGGTGCTGCGCAGTACCTGTGAAAACTGCGGGAGCTGGCGACGTAGGACCGGTCTTGGCGGCTTCGATGTGCTCAGGCGAACCGACCTGGCCGTATCGTCGCCTTCTGTCGCCTCGTACACCGTCAGGGCGGGCGATACCCTTCCAGCGATTGCCAACCATCACGGGACCACAGTGGAAGACATCCTGCGGGCGAACGCCCTTAACGATCCGACCATTCTGCCAGTCGGCTACCTGCTCACGCTCCCGGTGCCTTTCGATCAGGATCCGAGCTCTATATCCGCGCTGACTGAGTCAACCGAACTCGCAGATGCACATCTGGTGACCATCGACAGCGGGACAGCGAAATTCGCTCGTCCAATTTTCGGCGATGACCTCATGGTTTCGCCGTTGCACTGACCGACCCTAGCTGAAAGGAGCAACAACCATGAACACCAAAGAAAGAGTCATTCACGACCAGGTGAGCCTAGCGTCGGCTTACCACATCCTCATGGCGATCGCCTACCTGATCGGTGCGGTGGCCATCTTCGTCTATGCCATTCTGCCGATACTCGGCGGTGGCTCGACAGGTCTTGCTCAGAAGCTCTTCCTGCCAATTACCGGCACGATTCTGAGTCTGCTGCTCGTTGGGCTCTATGCCGTTACTGGGAACGGCCTGTTGAAGATGAGGAACACCGCTCGAATGGGAGCCGTATTCCTGGCCCTGCTTGGGATCATTGGCGGGCTCTTCGGCCAGGCCGGCGCGGTTGCGCTCGGCATCGGATCGCTTACTCCCAACTGGCTCGCCGTAGTCGGTCTTGGGCTTGGCTCGGTTGCGACTTACGCTCTGACGGCAGGAGTGGATCTCGTAATTCTGCTCTTTCTGATGAAGGAGCCCGTTCGCGAGGTTTTCTACGCATACTCAGCACCTACGGTAGCCGAAGCCTGGCGTGACAACGGCCGACAGGTCGCCAAGCGAAAGGCGGAGCAACCCAGCAAGGTGACCGCTGACATTTCCAAGAACTAGCGCCTGAGAGCGAAACATCAAATTCAATCTCGGACTTGACCGGGTGCTGCGGACCTCCGATCGTGCCCGCAGCACCCCCGTTCTGCTCGCGGGTGGCTTTGCTGGGTTGGCGGGCCTGGCGTCCTGCATGGCTTTTTCAGCGGGACTACTCGCAGTGACCGTCTCAACTTCAGCGGATTCTTCACAGCAGACCAGCGGGATGTTTTCCGGCGGTACCCTGGCATACGAACCTCAAACCGCCACCCCATCTTCTGAACCTTTGCTGCCTCTTTATTTACCTTGTGGCCAATCCTTTCGTCATGAGCTCCTTCCGCACAGCAACGTTACATGGCAGATTGAGGGCCAGCCGGGAGATGTGCTCTCTCTGCATTACCTGAGTGCAAGCGACAGTTCCGACCTGCGAATCGATCTTCAGCTCGAAGACGAAAGCCTGATTCAAGCCCGCGGTGGGGCAAGCTCTTCGGACACGCAAAGTTTCTTGCTGCCACGACAGGCCACCTACAGCTTCACGCTGATCAGCGACGAGTCGGGAGTGGACTACGAGATAGCACTTGCCTGCGGAGGCCTGCAACCGCTTCCGAGCCCGACGCCGACTTCGCTGCCAACTCCGCAGCCGACGCCCATACCACGGTCCGCTGCCTTGCGATCCAGGACGGGTGAAATTAAAGCGGCAGGCGATCTGGTAGTTTCTCTGCTCTGGATGTCGATGGCCGATTTGGATCTGCACGTTATTGACCCGCGAGGAGAAGAGATCTATTTTGAGAATCCCCGGTCGTTAACTGGGGGCTTGCTTGAATACGAAGCCAATGGTTCTTGTCTCATGGATACAACCGAACCTCTGGAGAGCATCTTCTGGAAGGCTGGCACCGCGCCCTCAGGCAAATATCAGGTGATCGTGGATTACTACGGAACTTGCGAGAACGAGGCCGAGCAGGAATTCGTAGTGGGGGTATGGATTGACGGAGAGTTGGTCGAGATGGTTGAGGGAAGTGTCGGACCGCAAACCTTGCGGCTCGTGCACGAATTTGGCTATTGAGCAATCCTCGCTACGGTTTTCTTCTGACCCGGTTTAATAGATCGGTTTACTAATCTAGGCAGCACTCGGCTCTCCCCGTCGCTTTGGCGGTTACACTCCTGGGCAAGAAAAATGAGCTCAAGCCTGCTATACGTATATCGAAAATTAGTAAGGAGAGCACCCAGATGAGCCGCGACTTTGTCCCATTTGCGTTAGAACGAATGATGTCTGTGTGGGAGAACCAGGTTGATTACAACCTGTCGGAGAGCGGCATTCTCCCAATCACGACCGATGAGCTAGTCGAAGATCCGAAGTTGATTGAGGATCTGCTCTCAACGGGGCTCGGCTATCCGCAGACAAACGGCATTCTCGAGCTGCGAGAGAATATTGCCGCCCTCTACCCTGGTGCTACGCCGGACAATGTCATCGTTACGACCGGAGCAGCCCAGGCAAACTTCACCACCCTTTGGACCCTCATGGAACCGGACGACGAAATCGTTGTGATGCTTCCCAACTATCTGCAAATCTGGGGCATCGCGCAGAACTTCGGGCTCAAGCTCAAAACATTCAGGCTGAAAGAGGAGCTCGATTGGGCCGCCGATGTTGGTGAGCTCGATCGCACCGTGACGGATCAGACGAAGCTAATCGCGGTCTGCAATCCGAATAGCCCCTCGGGCCACATCATGACGCCGGAGGAAATGGACGCAGTTGTTTCGGCGGCCGACCGAGCGGGGGCGTGGCTGCTGGCGGATGAGGTGTACGCCGGTGCGGAGCGAGTTGCTGAAGAGGTTACGCCGTCGTTTTGGGGTCGCTATGACAAAGTGTTGGCTGTTGGTAGCATGTCAAAAGCCTACGGTCTGCCGGGCCTGCGCCTTGGCTGGGTCGTGGCGCCGCCGGAAACTGCCGAGCAGATCTGGGCCCGCCAAGACTACGTCACGATC
>JAZFTL010000139.1:0-2404 GCA_036446675.1 Thermoanaerobaculia bacterium | reverse complement strand
CGCCTATTTGACAGTTCTCAGGCAGGCCTTTGATCAAGACGGCCTGAACCCACTCGGTCTCTACTTCGGAACCAAATCTGGAACCGTCTTTGGTTCGGCAGACGGTGGCGACTCCTGGAAACTTCTGGCAGATCATCTCCCGGTTATCAAGGCGGTCCGTTGCGGTTCACTGTAGAGTGCAACCTCTAGCCAACCTCTTAGCACCCCGCCCACGTCGGGTAGATCAATCCGACGAACGGTTCAACCTACCTCGCTCACCCTCTATCGGCTTTGGAACCGGTAACCCAGGATTGCGGCCGAGTCTAGAGAAACTCTCGGCTACCCTCCGCCGAATTGAATGCGATCCTCAGATCCGGCCCACTCCCAACGCCCACGGCACCGACGACTCCGACCTCTTCTTGACGATTCGGCCGGACCGACAGGGCCGTGCTCAGGGATACGAACTCACCATCAGCGCCCGTCGAATTGAGATTATTGGATGGGACGAACCGGGGCTATTCTACGGCGTCTGCACCCTCGCCCAGTGGATCAGCCTCCATGGTCACGATCGTGAGGCTCGCTCGGCCGCCGAGGCGATAACCCTTACGTCCGTCCACATTGTCGATTGGCCCGACTTCCTCCATCGCGGCGTCCTGTTGGATATCAGCCGCGACAAAGTTCCAACCATGGAGACCCTATACGAATTGGTCGATCGCCTCTCGGGCTGGAAGATCAATCAGTTGCAACTATACATGGAGCACACCTTCGCATATCGAGGCCATGAAGAGGTCTGGGAAAAGGCAGGTGCCCTGACCGCGGATGAGGTGCGCAGCCTCGACGCGTATTGCAATTTCCAGTTTATCCAACTCGTCCCGAATCAGAATAGTTTCGGACATTTCCATCGCTGGCTCATTCATGCTAAGTACAGGCACCTCGCCGAGTGTCCAAACGGCATTGAGCACCCGTTCAGCAGTCAACCCGAACCATTCAGTCTGTGTCCCACCGACCCGGAAGCCTTGGATCTGTTGGAGGACCTTTACGGCCAGCTCCTGCCACAGTTTTCAAGCAGGCTGTTTAACGTCGGGCTCGATGAAACCATCGACCTCGGACTCGGGCGGTCGGCCACCCCATGTACCAAAGAAGGAAAGGACCGGATTTATCTGAACTTTCTTCGCAACGTCTATCGACTGGTGATCGAGCAGGGTCGCCAAATGCAGTTCTGGGCCGATATGGTGCTGCAATTCCCGGATATTGTCGCAGGAATTCCGCGCGATGCAATCGCTCTGGTTTGGGGCTATGAAGCTGATCACCCCTTCGCCGAGGAAACTCAGCAGCTGGCCCAAACCGGACTCGCGCACTACGTCTGTCCTGGTACCAGCAGCTGGAATAGCTTTTCTGGAAGATCCAGCAACGCCCTCGCAAATCTATCCAACGCCGCGATCGCCGGGAGCCGATCAGGCGCCCTGGGTTATCTGATCACCGACTGGGGCGACAACGGACATCTCCAACCCCTTGCAGTGAGTTACCTCGGATATCTCGCTGGAGCGTGTCTAAGCTGGAACCCAGACCGCTCCTCGAAGGGTCTCAATGGAGAGATCTCGGCCTTACTCAGCTTCCATGCCTTTCAAGGCGACGAGGCGCTGGGAGAGGCTGCACAGGCACTGGGCGATCTACACCTCACAACTGGAGCCAACCCAAAGAACGGGTCAGCTCTGTTTTACTCAACGGTGTTTTTCGAACAGTCCCTAGACGGTCCACGGTACCGCGGTCTCGACAAGACCTCACTAGAAGAGGCTCGTTTGCTATTGCAAGAAATCTCGGAGCGACTTTCAGGGTCGAGCCGGATTGATCGCCCAGTCCACAGCAAAGAGAGGCGCGAACTCGAATGGGTCGCCGCGATGTTGGGTTTCTCCATCGACCTAGCTGTCGCCCGGTTGGATTCGGGTCGCAGCGGACCGCTCTCGGATCTGCTCCCCAATAAACGTCAGATCTTTGTGCAGCGGCTCGAGCCTCTCATCGAAGAGCGGCGGCGCATCTGGCTACTGCGCAACCGCCCCGAAGGTCTCGAAAACTCCCTCTCTCGGCTGCACCGTCTGAAGAATTTTCTGAAGTCGACGTAGGGCTCGGCGACCCGGAAACGCCATGACCTGGTAACCTCTGTACTCATTAGAACACTGGAAGACGAGAACACTCTCATCAAGATAAGGGGCCGACTCATGTTGCTCGCCACCCACCTTCGAAGTTACATCCTTCCACTCGAATTTCGGTTGATAGCAAGCTCCATTCTCCTGCTCATAGCAGGTATGGGCACCGCTCTGAGTCAAGAGGCCACTGCTCTCCGATCAACATTCCTCGATAGCCTGGAAGTCAATGTTGTCAACGTCGAAGTTTTTGCTACTGACAAGAAGGGCAATCTACTCTTGGA
>JAZFTL010000138.1:0-5246 GCA_036446675.1 Thermoanaerobaculia bacterium | reverse complement strand
GGTCGTCATGAACGCAGAAAACCGATGGAAATCATGCGCCAAGCCCAACAGAAAAGCGGCGACCTGATCGAGCCGGGTATTGCCTACAGCCCGAAGTGCCCTCGATGACTAGGTCCTGAGGCCTGAACGAGCAATGTATCCCGACGCCTATTCCAGCAATGGTTCGAAGTTGTCTTGAGGCATCGGCTTGACTTCGGGGTGCCACTCGAGGATTCTCACGCAGGTGTTCCAGCGCAAGATGGCGTCGTCTTTGCCTTCCGGACGCAGCGAGATCGCCAGGTCGAACGACTCCATGGCCTGCCGGAACCAGTCGTAGGCTACCGACCCTGATCCCGGACCTCCCTGTTTCAAATGGCACTTCGCGCGACGCTCCTGAATGATGCCGGCGTAGTAGGACTTGGAGTATTCGTCCTGGAGGCGAGGCAGCAGCTCGCGCGCCTGGCTGAAGGCAGCGGCCAGTCGTCTCTCGAACTGGTCGGTCAGTGACAGCAGCAGATGAATCAAAGCATCTTGGTTGTCCGGGTCGACCCGCAGAATATCCCGACAGATGCTCTCGGCCTCCGTCGGCTCATTGAGCAGACGATAGCGCACCGCCTTCTCGAAAGCTGCGGGAACCGCTTCTTTGGAAAGGGGTTTGAGCTCTAGCATCGACTCTTTCTCAGGCAAAGCTCCACAGAACATACGCCGCAATACATACGATCAACGCAGCACCACCATAGCAGACCGTTGCGATCAAGCCGTAGAGATGACTCAGTTGCAGGCCGTCATAGAGGGTAAAGCGAAAGCGGTGACCCCAGTGAACGGCGGACAGGGAAATCACGATGAACAGGCCGGCTCTGAGAAGTGGATTCTCGAGCAGCATGACCAGATCCGCATAACTCGGAGACTGCCACCAGCCCAGCGGCGTAGCGATCCAGAGGAAAAAGACCAAACCGGGAAGTATCAGAGCGGAAATCATGCCGCCGCTGCTGAACAGCGACCAGAAGAACGGCTCGTTGCAACGTCTCCGGCTCATCGACCCTTCAGTCCCCAGAAGACCAGCGCCGTAGCTCCCAGCCAGGCAAGGTAGTGAGCCAGAAGCAGCACTCGATCCGGCACCCGCCAGCTCCCCAGCCGCACCACCATGGCTTTTGGCGCCAAGCTGAACCAGGTCACAAGGTGAAAGATAAGAGCCAGAAACACCAGCGCATGGAGTGCAAGGACAGGGCGCCAGCTGAGCCAGGCCAGCCACCGTTCGTAGAATGCCTCGCCCTGCGAGAGAGCCCAAACTTGCACCAGGATCAAAATCGCCGCATACAAGACACCCAGACTGGTCAACTCGCGAAAGATGAACTTGGTATAGGCAAGCCTCTGCAACCACCAGAAGATCGGAATCCGCCGACGGTACCACTTCGGGTGATAGAGCTTGTAATCCGGATTCATTGCTTCCTCCACGGCAGCAGTAACGACTTGTACCACTCGAGAGCAGCCGTGAGTTTATAGCGCTGGATCGCCCCCGCCGGGTCGACATCTTTTGGGCAGACCTCCGAACATTCGCCGACGAAGGTGCAGGCCCAGATCCCTTCGTCCTGCGACAGTTCCTTCATCCGCTCGATGGCTCCCTGGTCGCGTGAGTCCATGTTGTAGCGCTGCGCCAGGGCGATGGCGGCTGGACCCAGGAAGTGGGGTTCCAGCTCATAGATTGGGCAGGCAGCGTAACAGAGCATGCAGTTGATACACATGCTGTAGCGCTTGAATTCCTCGAGCTGTTGCGGTGTTTGCAGATACTCGCCTTCGGCAGGGTCTTTTTCTTCCTCCTCCCGCCTGATGATCCAGGGCTTGACCTTATTGAGCTTGCCGATGAAATCGTCGAGATCACCGACCAAATCACGTATCACCGGAAAGCCTCGCAGCGGTTCGACGCGGATCGGTCCCGGCAGGAGTTTCTCCAGGTAGGTGGCGCAGGTTAAAACCGGCTCGCCGTCCACCATCATGCCACAGCTGCCGCACACTCCCATGCGGCAGGCCCATCGATAGGAGAGGGTGCCATCCAGGTGATCCTTGATGTAGTTGAGGCCATCCAAGATCATCCACTCCCTGCGCAGTGGCACCTCGTAACTCTGCCAGTAGGGCTCAGAAGCCTTTTCTGGGTGGTAACGCCGAATCTTTAAGGTGACGGTCTCAGCCATCGGCACCTACCTTCCGTACACTCTCTCGCCGGGAGGCCAGCGGGTGATCACGACCGGGTGGTAGTCGATTCTAGGACTGCGATCCTCGACTCGATATGCCAGCGAATGGGCCAAGAAGTGCTCGTCATCTCGCTCTGGATGGTCGGTTCGTTGATGCGCCCCGCGCGACTCTCTGCGCTCCAGCGCCGAGTGAATCATCGCCTCGGCAAGGTCGAGCATATTGGTGAGCTCGAGGCCGGCTGTTAGTTCCGTATTGAATGTCAGGCTATGGTCGTCGAGGGTGATCTTTCGAGCTCGCTCTTTGAGTTCCTCGATTTTCTCAGCAGTCTCCTGAAGGCCTTTCTCGTCGCGGTAAATCCCAGCTCCCGCCTCCATCGCCAGCTGCATCTCTTCCCGGATTACGGAGATCCTCTCGCCGCCGCCGTCACCGCGCAACAGCACCTCTAGCCTGTGTTCCTCGTCTGCCGCTTGCGCCAAGACCGCACCCGAAGGGGCCGACTGTTGCGCCGCGTACTCAGCGGCGGCTTGCCCCGCTCGCCGACCGAAAACCAGAAGCTCCGTCAGGGAATTGGATCCCAGTCGGTTGGCACCGTTGATGCTGACGCAGGCCACTTCACCGGCAGCGTAGAGCCCGGCAAGATCAGTTTTTCCAACCAGGTCGGTATGTACACCCCCCATCTGATAGTGCGCCACCGGGCGCACCGGAATGAGTTCCTTCACTGGATCCAGGTTTTCATACTTGAGGCAAAGCTCCCGCACGAAGGGCAACTTGCTGTCGATCACCTTCGCACCCAGATGACGGATGTCGAGGTGCACCACCTGGCCGTGGGCCGTTTCGATGGTGCGCCCCTTCTCGAGCTCCGCCATAAAGGCCTGGGAGAGCCTGTCGCGGGGACCCAGCTCCATCGATCGTTTCACAGGAGTGGGCTCGGGGGTGCCCAGATCGTAGTCCTGCAGGTAGCGATAGCCGTCCTTGTTCAGCAACCACCCGCCCTCCGACCTGGTTGCTTCCGTAATCAGGATGCCGGTGAAGGGCAGCCCGGTAGGATGGTACTGTACGAACTCCATGTCCTTGAGAGGTACCCCAACCCGGTAGGCCAGGGCCATACCGTCACCGGTCTTGATGTTCGCGTTGGTGGTAAAGGCGAACAGTTTGCCGCAACCTCCGGTACAGAGAACGACCGCTTTGGCCAGGATGGCATGCACCCTGCCGGTAGCCAGCTCGATCGCGACGACACCCTGACAACGACCCTCATCGACCAACAGCGCACTCACGAACCATTCGTCATAGCGGGTAACGGCGCGGTATTTCAGAGAAGTTTGAAAGAGGGAGTGCAACATGTGAAACCCGGTCTTGTCGGAGGCATACCAGGTGCGCTCGATTTTCATGCCGCCAAAAGGCCGCACCGCAATCCTACCGTTGGGCTCTCGACTCCAGGGGCAGCCCCAATGCTCGAGCTGCATCATCTCCCGAGTCGCCTCCTCGACGAAAACTTCGACCGCGTCCTGGTCGGCGAGCCAGTCCGAGCCGCTGATGGTGTCGTAGGCGTGTGCCTCGAGGCTGTCGCTCTCCTTGACCACCGCGGCGGCCCCGCCCTCAGCCGATACCGTGTGACTACGCATCGGATAGACCTTGGAGACCACCGCGACCGAAAGGGACGGGTCGACCTCTGCAACTGCGATCGCTGCCCGCAGACCTGCCCCACCACCGCCGATCAGGAGCACATCATGGGAGGAGGTTTCCACGGAGATGAATCCTTTGAGCCTGCACACGACGCCCACAGAGGGGTCCGACGAAAGCTGACAGCTTCAATGTTGGTTACGATAGTAACGCAGAGTTTGCGGGCAGATCAACAGCCCGCATTGCCTCACTAAAAATGGATTCGAAGCCGATACGTTGCCTCATTTAGAAATGTACTCGAAGCGGGGTACAACTGAGCCCCCCGAGGAGCTCGGCTCCCCGATCATCCTGTAATAATTACTCTGTAGCCGATGATCCTTCGTCCCACCCAGAAGGGGCAGCGGAGGTCGAGACCGACAGACACTCTCCAGCTTCGCGTTCCGATGGCAGGCAGAGTCAACAATGAGCCGACGACACGAGAAAATCAGTAGGCGCTCTGTCTTGGCTCTCCTGGGCCTCGAACGAAGCATCGCGGGGATGCTCGCCATGGTGGTGCTGGTGGGCATGGGAGAGAAACTGTCCGAGCGCTTTCTTCCGCTCTACCTCGTGGCACTGGGCGGCGGGGTGCTCTCCGTCGGCCTCCTGAACGGACTCGACAACTTCTTGTCGGCAATCTACTCGCTGCTCGGTGGACAGCTTGCGGAACGGCTGGGCATCAAGCGGTCGCTGCTGCTCTTTAATCTCCTGGCGGTGGCGGGATTCGTCGTCGTCGTAGCGATTCCGTCCTGGCCGGCCGTCATCGGCGCTTCGATCCTTTTCCTCTCGTGGACGGCAATCTCGCTTCCCGCCACGATGGAATTGGTCGCCCGCGTGCTTCCCAAGGAGAAGCGCATCATGGGAGTGTCGATGCACTCTCTAGTGCGGCGCATCCCTATGGCTCTCGGGCCGCTCCTGGGCGGGGTACTGATCGATCGACTCGGTGTGGAGACCGGCGTGCGCTCGGCCTTCGCCGTCGCCATAGTTCTCGCCGGAGTCGCGGCGTACTTGCAGCAACACCTGATCGCAGACGATCGCTCGACCGCCGACACGCGGCAAGACAAACCTGGCTTTCGCACCCTGCTCAGCACCATGAACGCGCCGCTGCGCCGGCTCTTGGTCGCCGACATTCTGATCCGGTTCGCCGAGCAGATCCCGTATGCCTTCGTCGTTCTGTGGTGCATGCAGGAGATCGCCAACCCAATTTCGGCAACACAATTCGGCCTTCTCACCACGATCGAAATGGCCACGGCTCTTTTGATCTATGTGCCCGTCGCCTGGTTCGCCGACCGCGGACGCAAGAAACCATTTATTGTCGTCACCTTCGGATTTTTCACCCTGTTCCCGCTGGCGCTTCTCTTCAGTCGGTCTTTTAGCGTCTTGGCCGCGACCTTCGTTCTGCGCGGGTTGAAGGTGTTCGG
>JAZFTL010000137.1:0-5500 GCA_036446675.1 Thermoanaerobaculia bacterium | reverse complement strand
GTCCCGCTGCGGAGGCCCTCGAGCCATGATCGAGATCATTGTCATCAAGGTCGTCTTGGCGGGATTCGTCTTGTTCATGGTGCTAAACCTGGCGGGGTTTCACACTTGGGTGGAGCGCAAGCAGTCAGCCCTCATCCAGGATCGGATCGGGGCCAACCGCGCCAGCATTTTCGGCTTTCGGGCGCTGGGACTCTTCCACGGGATGGCCGATGTGCTCAAGATGTTCACCAAGGAGGACATCGTACCCACCGGCGCCGATCGGACCCTCCATACCCTGGCCCCCTTCTTCTCGGTCTTCTTCGCCCTGGTGACGTTCGCTGCGATTCCTTTTGGCGACCGCCTCATCCTCGGGGATCGAGTCATCGATCTCCAGGTCGCCAACATCGACGCGGCCCTGCTCTACGTCTTCGCCATGCTCTCCCTGGGAGTTTACGGCGTAATCCTTGCCGGCTTCGCCTCGCGCAGCAACTACGCCATCCTGGGCGGGCTGAGGGCCACGGCACAGATGATCTCCTATGAGATCGCCCTGGGCCTCTCCATTATCGGCGTGGTCATGGTCTACGGAACCATGAACCTGGCCGAGCTGGTGCGGGCCCAGGGGCAGATGATCGGCGGCTGGATCCCCATGTGGGGAATTGTCACCCAGCCTCTCGCCTTTGTGGTTTTCGTGACCGCGGCCCTGGCTGAGACCAAGCGGCTCCCTTTCGACCTGCCGGAAGCCGAGTCGGAGATTATCGGGTACTTCGTCGAGTACAGCGGGATGAAGTTCGGGATGTTCTTCCTTACGGATTTCCTGGAGACGATCGTGGTGGCGAGCCTGTCGACGACGCTCTTCTTCGGCGGCTGGCAGGTGCCCTTCCTTCTGCCGGACGGCTTCCACTTTCCCTGGGGAGGAGAGCTCCTGGTCGCCAACTGGGTCTACGCCCTGCTCGGGTTCGCGAGCTTTTCGATCAAGGGCCTGATTTTCTGCTTCGTGTTCATGCAGCTGCGCTGGACCCTGCCGCGCTTCCGCTACGACCAGCTCATGAGCCTCGGCTGGAAGGGACTCTTCCCGATCGCGGTGGTCAACATCGCGATCACGGCAGTGGTGTTGGTTTTCTTCGGGGAGGCACCCTAGAACATGACTGACCACTCAAAACTTCACCCAAATGCCGCGACCCGGCGTCAGCGGAGCGCCTGATGGCCGTCAAAGTCGTACGCAGGCCCGAGCTGACCTTCTGGGAGAAGACCTACCTCCCCCAGATCCTCTGCGGCCTCAAGATCACCTTCTCGCACTTCTTCCGTAACCTCTTCCTCCACATCGCCCACCGCTTTGGCCGTCTCCTACATCTTCCCGCCAGCGTCACCATCCAGTATCCCGAAGAGCTCAGGCCCCTCATGTCGAGATACCGCAGCCGGCATCGGCTCACCGTGCGCGAGGACAACACCCCCCGCTGTGTGGGCTGCATGCTCTGTGAGACGGTCTGCCCGGCGAGGTGCATCACCATCGTTCCCGGTGAGCATCCGGACCCCAACGTCGAGAAGTACCCGGTCCGCTTCGACATCGACCTGGGCGTCTGCGTCTACTGCGGATACTGCGTGGAGGTCTGCCCGGAGGACGCGATCCGTATGGACACCGGGATCCTCGACCTGGCAGCCTACTCCCGAGAGGCCATGCAACTCGACATCCATGAGCTGATGGACCCAGAGCTTCGTAAACCGCTCGAAGATTGTAGCCTGACGTTCCCCCACCAGTGCGGGTTAGCCGATGGACAGACCAGGGGTAGTTGGGGCGAGGTCAAGGGTTCATAAGACAGGTGAGGTCACGATGGAGGACAGTACGAGATATCGCGGGTCATATTGGGGCTAGAAGGCTTCGTTATTGTGAGACAAATATAAGATACTGAAGACGAAGGAGAATCGGAGCGATGAATACCGTCGATCAAGTATTGGAACAGAAAGGACACGCGATTTGGTCTATTGCCCGGGATGCGCCGGTCCTCGAGGCGCTCCAGTTGATGGCCGAGAAGAACTGTGGGGCGCTTCTCGTGGTCGAGGACGAAAGACTGGTGGGACTCTTCTCAGAGCGCGACTACGCTCGCAAGATCGCCTTGAAAGGTAAGTCGTCCAGGCACACCCGAATCGACGAGATCATGAGTCGGCGAGTCGTCTACGTCCAACCCTCCCAGACGGTCGAAGAGTGTATGGCACTGATGACCGAGAAAAGAGTCAGACATTTGCCGGTGGTGGATAGTGACGAAAAGCTCCTTGGTATGATCTCGATAGGGGACCTGGTAAAAGCGGTCATCTCAGAGCAAGAGTTCATCATTCACCAACTCGAAAACTACATTACGGGTTCCCTTTAGCGAGGTCTTGCCATCGACTTAACTAATCCCCCAAGCACTGGAACAGGCGGCATCTAAGTACGGCAACAGGTCCGCATTGCGCGCCAAATCAGACGGCAGCTGGAAGTCGACCAGCGAGGGGGGACCCCATCTTCCCTTTACCGTCTCGCCGATAGGCTCGTTTTCCAGACTGTTCGACGGCGCCTGGGCCTCGATCGGGCGCGTATTTGTGCAACCTCCGCCGCCCCGATCTCCCTTCACACCCTGGAGTTCTTCCTAAGCCTAGGGATCCCCATCCTCGAGGTCTACGGAATGACGGAGTGTACCGGCCCAACGACCTTCTCCACGCCCGACAAATATCGCACCGGAAAGGTTGGAGTTGCAATGCCGGGTTCCGAGATCCGAATTGGGGAGGGCAACGAAATCCTCATCCGCGGTGATCATGTGTTCCTAGGTTACTACCACGATAAAGCGGCCGCTGACTCTACTCTCGACAAGGACGCTTGGTTGCATTCGGGCGAGATCGACGCCCTTTACGCTCGAGGCGGGTCTTGAGGCCCCATCAGGTGGGTTCTTCCTGTAATTCAAGCTTTCGATAGCCCTGATTCCAATAGACCAATGGCGGTTCGCCAGGGCCGTGAACTTCGCTGGCTTGGATCTCGCCGACATAGATCATGTGGGTCCCGGCGGGATATCTCGCATAAATAGAGCAATCGAGCCACGCCAAAGAGTCGGTCAACACCGGCACTCCCGAAGGGGCATCCTTCCAGTCGCCTGCGGCGAAGCGGTTCTCATCTTTGACCCAGGCGAAGCGATTCGACACCTCGATCTGATCCTCTCGCAGAATATTTACCGCGAAGGTTGCACCCTCTGTCTCCATCATCGAGTAGGCACGGTGGCGCTGATCGATCATGATCGTTACCAGGGGAGGTTCAGGGGACACCGAAGCGAAGGCTGAGATTGTCAGCCCATGGACCTGAGTTCCAGCTTTGATGGTGACAATCGTTACCCCGGACGGAAATGTTCTGAGGGCACTGCGAAAGGCTTCAGAGGTGATCGACATCTCTAGCGCTTCAGGTAACTCATGAAGCGATCTCCTTTCGGGGGTACTTCGTAGAGATGTAGTCGTCGATCAGTTCCTGGAAAGCGATAGAGAGTTCGTCGTAGGTGCCGCGCAGTGTTGTAAATTGCTGACCATCCACAAAGACTGGACAGTGCGGTGCTTCCCCTGTCCCAGGCAAGCTGATGCCGATATTCGCAGCCTTTGACTCTCCCGGTCCATTCACCACGCAACCCATCACCGCCAGAGTCATCGATTCGACTCCGTCATAGCTCTTTTTCCACTCCGGCATCATTTCTCGCACATAGCCTTCGATTCGCTCGGCGAGTTCCTGAAAAGTGGTACTGGTGGTTCGCCCGCAGCCGGGGCACGCCGTAATACTGGGAGCGAAGGCCCGCAATCCCAGAGCCTGCAGCAGCTCGATGCAGGCATACACTTCGTCCCGACGGTCACCTCCCGGTCGCGGTGTAAGCGAAACTCGGATGGTGTCGCCGATGCCTTCGTTGAGCAACACTCCCATGGCGGCCGACGACCAGACGAGCCCTTTGATCCCCATTCCCGCCTCGGTGAGTCCCAGATGGAGTGGCTGCCTCGTCTGGCGAGCAAGTTCTCGGTAGACCGAGATCAGGTCCTGGGGCCGAGACAGTTTGCACGAAATGATGACTTGGTCCTCACGGAGCCCACTGTCGAGCGCTAACGCGGTCGACTCCAGAGCCGAAATCAACATGCAGTCATTGATGATCTCCTCAGAGGTCAGGCCAAGGTCACGGTCAGTATTCTCCTGCATTTTTGCCATCACCAACTCTTGATTCAAAGACCCCCCATTCACTCCAATGCGAACCGGCGTGCCGTAGTCTCGAGCGATCTTGCAGATCGTCGAGAAATTCTCATCGCGTCTGCCGCCATGCCCTACGTTGCCGGGGTTTATGCGGAATTTGTCGAGAGCCTTGGCACACTCCGGGTATTGCGACAAGAGAACGTGTCCGTTGTAGTGAAAATCCCCAATCAAAGGGACCTCACAATCATCATCGAGAAGTCGCTGCTTGATCTCGGCCACCACCGCCGCCGCCGCAGGTACATTGACGGTGATGCGCACGAGTTCAGACCCCGCATTCGCCAACTCGAGGCATTGTCGCACGGTTGATTCGATGTCAGCGGTGTCGGTATTGGTCATCGACTGGACAACGGTCGGTGAACCGCCGCCTACCTCGATTTTTCCGATGGAAACCTTGATCGTTTCGTGCTTCACTCGTTCTTCGCTCCTCGACTTCGCCACTGGCTCCAGCCGCTCGCACAGATCATAACATCGGCTCGCGCCCGAAAGCAGGGCGCAACCCGTGCCATCCCAGTTGAAAACGCGAACCGGTAGAGGGTCTCAAAAGAGCCTACTTCCCCCCGTGATGCAGTGACCGCTCGAGCTAAAAGAGAGTCGTGTCGTCGCTGGTTTGTGAGATTGCGGCGTCGTCATCCTGAAAGATGATCGAGAAATCGCCGACATAGATACGGTCGCCCGCTGACAGCACGGTGGCATCGTTGACCATCTCGAAGTTGACTCGGGTGCCGTTTCGACTGCGATCCTCCAGGGTGTAGCCGTCACTCGTCGCACGGATCAAAGCATGTTCTCGAGAGACTCGCTCGTCGGGTAGCTGAACATCACAATGCTCTCCCCGACCTAACAGCACATCCTTGTCTTCCAGCTTGACCGTCAAGAACAGTTTGAAGTCAGAGTAAAAATCCAGCCGCGGCATGCTCGCCCTCCAGCAACTCGGCGTTAAATCATCAGCAATTGATGAATGATCATATCCCGCCACCCTAGAGCTGCCAAGTCATGTTACCGCTCTCACCTCCACTCTGCTGGTCCCGGTGAGGATCTCGCCCTGCGTGTCGGTCGAAATCAGTTGATGCGCTGGACACTCTGGAGACTACGCTCCGGTGCCTCGCGGTCTCGCACTGCGAAGTCCAATCAGACTGTGGTTTCGACCCGAATAAAGAGATACAATTAGATAGTTCCCTTCTCGAGCACGAATCCATGACCACAATACCCGCACAGATTCATTTGTCGCTTCAGCCGAAGGCCCGCACCGACCTCATCGACGTTACCCGGTTGGTGCGCAAG
>JAZFTL010000136.1:0-7752 GCA_036446675.1 Thermoanaerobaculia bacterium | reverse complement strand
TCGCTTTAATATCTGAGTGCCGGCAATTGTCATCCCGAAGGTGCCGTAGCTTTCCACTCGTTGTCATTCCGACCGGGAGGGAGGAATCTGGGGGTTGGGTGGCGCACCAACCGTTGCGAGCTTTGGTGCAGGTCCCCCGCCCAGATCTCTCCGCTCCGGCGCCTACCGGCACCTCCAGGCGAGATGATAAAGGGTCGAGCCCTCTGTGCCAATGTAAGTGAGACACTGGACCTCGAGTAATTAAGGAAGGGCGGGGAGGTCAGATGACGAGATGAGAGAGATGGAAGTTAGAGAGGAAGCGGTGGTACAAAGGGCGGTGGGCACCGACAAAGCTCCCAGTTCTTCGTGACCAATGTCTTACCCTGGGCCGCACCAGCGAAGAGCATTCCGAGAAGGCTGCCGTCACCAGAGCGTCGGTGCCGGATAGTGGGCGATCGCAGCGTCCGGTGTCACGATCGTCATGCCGTTGAGGATAGCCTGTGACACCAGACCTCGGTCGAACGGATCGCGATGTAACGGGGGTAGGAGAGCGTCATGCGAAGCACAGTCCTCGTCGAAGGCGAGTGGCAGCAGTTGGAGCCACGCACGCCGGCTTGCGACGTACTGGGGAGGTGGTTCGGGCAAGGGCAGACGACCGAGACGATGCTTGATCGCGATCTCCCATGCCGACAGTGCGCTGAGATATACGTCGTTGCCTGGATCCCGGCAGCCGGCACGCGCCTCCTCCGACAGTAGTGGATCGTCGGCGGCGAGCCAAAGGAAGGTGCAGGTGTCGACGAGCAACTTCATTCGGATGCCTCACCGCCCTCGAATGAGTCGAGGAGATCCACAGGTAGAGGCTCAAAGAAGCTCGCTGGAACGGTCATCCCACGGTCGATTCCAACCGGCCGAGGCTCTGCCGGGGACTGTGGAAGCGGCCGGATCTCGGCGATCGGAATGTTGCGCCGACAGAGTACGATAGTTTCTCCCTTCTCGACGGTCTCGAGATACCGCGAGAGATGGGTCTTGGCCTCGGCAATGTTGATCCGAATCATGGTTTGATACTAGATCACTTAGATGACTAAGGCAAACAAGCTAGGAGGCCATTTCTATTGAGTTCAAATGGAGATATTTCTGTGAAGTCGCGAAACTAGCTGCAGGAGCCGGCAGTTAGGCCTGGCAGGACTCGTTAGAAATGTCCCTATCGCGAACTCACTAGAAATGGCCTCTTTGTAGTGATCGAGTGGCGGAGTAGGCTGCTACAAACCAGCCGTAGGCCTCTCTGAATTCTTTGCGCACTTTCACTGTTGCAGCGTGGACCAACGGCGCCCAGCTCTTCTTGGGCGGTGTCGGACGCTGATGTGCTGAGATGGCACTGGCGATGGTGGCCCTGAGCGGTGCGACCATGAATACAGCTCCCCCCACCCAGATCTCTCCGCTCCGGCGGCTGCGCCGCCTCTGGTCGAGATGACAAGGGGTGTGATTGCATGTCATTCCGAGTGCTGTCACTGATTGTCATTCCGACCGGGAGGGAGGAATCTGGGGGAGGGGCGGCAAGCCGAATGTCGGGATCTCTGGTGCAGTTCCCCCGCCCAGAGCTCTCCGCTCCGGTGCCTAACGGCACCTCTGGTCGAAATGACAATAGAGAAAAGAGCTGCGCCGCCTCCGGTCTCCATAACAAAGTCAAGTCGATTTAGCCACGATTCGAGATGACGATGGGCAGTGGCCGACGCCGTCCAGCTTCTTTGACCAGGTTCCCATTGACGGAGTTCATGAGGTTATCGTTCTACTTGGGTAGGATCGTTATCGGGGTTTCCAGACGGGTGCAGTCAGGCGTCGCTTGCCGTCGCTCGTCAGCTTTACGGCGGTCGTATCTAGGTCTAGGCGGTCCCAGAGCTGGCAGGTTACCTGCTTGTGCTTCTGATCCAGTCCCTCGCAGTAGTTGGAATAGATGCACCTCCGGATCTCCGCTCCCTGACCGAGCTGGATCTTGCGAAACCAGTCGGGGTCGGCCAGGCTCTGCCGTGCCGCCGCGACCGCATCGGCTTCCCCCCTTTGAAGAATGGCTTCCGCCTGCTCGAAGGTCGAGATTCCACCCGCTACTATTACCGGGGTCTCGAAACCCTTTGAGCGCAGAGCGCGGCGAATGCGCGCCACCGGCGAAACGTTACGCCCAAACGGGCCCATGGCGTCGGAGGTGGCCGTGGGCATGCACTCATAGCCGCTCCGGCCAGTGTAGGGATAGGCGGCCCAGCCGACCTTCGGTTGCTTGGCGTCCTCGAACTTGCCACCACGCGACAGCGACAGGAAATCCATGCCGGCCCGAGCGAATTCCACTCCAAAGTAGATTGCGTCCTCGACGGTGCTTCCGTCATCGATGCACTCATCGCTCAGGTAACGGCAGCCGACGACAAAACTCTTGCCGACAGTTTGGCGCACCTGTCGATAGACCTCGAGCGGCAGACGGATGCGGTTCTCCCGAGGTCCCCCGTAGCCGTCGCTTCTGGTGTTCCGAGCAGACAGAAAAGATGCCATCGTGTAGGCGTGGGCGAAGTGTAGCTCGACGCCGTCGAACCCGGCTCGCTGGGCCCGCGCCGCGGCGGCGGCGAAGACTCGGGGGAGTTCGTTGGGAAGGTCGCGAATGTGCGCCTGCTCAGTATCTGTAATGCGCTCGCGGTAGCCGAAACGCAGGGCTTCGATTTCACCTTCGTCGAGAACCCTCTCGAGGTCAGAACCGGGCAGAGTGGAGAGATGCCGGCGGATCTCATCGTCCGTCTGCGTACCACCCAAGGCCTGTCGATGTTCGTCAGTGATGGTCAGATAGCGTTCAAAGTACTTGCCGGGATCAGGCCGGCGCCGGATCGCCAAGAAATCTATGATCTGAATAAATATCCGGGTTCTCCCGGAGCTCGCCTCTCGAACGGCTCTGACCAACTCGGTCAAGCCGGGAATGAATCGATCGTGACCGATTCTCAAGAGCGGTCCGCTGGGAATGTCGCGCACTCCCGTCGCTTCGATCACGATGGCCCCGGGTCGGCCATGGGCGAATCGTCGGTACCAAGCGAGGATGTCTTCGGTCACCAAACCGCTGTCAGAGGCTCGCCAAGGAACCATGGCGGGAACCCAAGTGCGCTGCTCCAGTTCTGTGGAACCGATCTCGAGCGGGCTGAAGAGGAGTGCGTTGGAAGCCTCAGCAGCGCTCGGCCAGCGCGCTTCGAGCAGTGGATGCACTATCCGCTCTGGGGGCTTCCACATCACACGTACCGCTCGAACGGGTGACGCTCAATCCTGCAGAATCTCGCGGGCGATGATGAGCTGTTGAATTTCTGAAGTACCTTCGTAGATTCGCAACGCTCGAACCGAGCGGTAGAGATGGTCCACCGGATGGTCGGCCAGTACCCCGATTCCGCCGAGTAGCTGCACCGCGTCGTCGATCACCCGTTGGGCGGTTTCGGTGGCATAAGACTTCGCCATGGCGGAACGCAGCGTGATTCTGCGTGCGGCTGATTCCGGCTGGGCCGATTCCCATGCTGCCCGATAGGTAAGTAGTCGGGCTGCCGCGAGGTCGGTTGTCATCCGCGCAATTTTCTGCTGGGTGAGTTGAAAATCGGCCAGCCGCTTGCCGAACTGCATCCTGGTCTTCACATGAGCTGTCGCTTCAGCCAGGGCGCGCGCCGCCATTCCACAGGCTGCCGCAGCCACGGTGACGCGCAGTCGATCGAGGGTCTCCATGCCAAGCTTGAATCCCTCGCCCTCTTCTCCGAGTCGGTTCGTACCGGGAATGCGGCACTTCTTGTAGGTCATTTCACCGAGCGGATGGGGGGCACTCATCACCTGGGAGGCGGCGAAGGTCAGACCGACGGTTTGGGCTGGAACGAGAAAACAGGAGATCGAAGGTCGCCCCTTGTCATTTTCGCCGGTGACCGCGAAGGTGGTGTAGAAATCAGCGAGCCCAGCGTTGGAGATGAAGATCTTGCTGCCGTCCAAGACATAGTCTTCGCCTTCGCGAGTCGCCGAGGTCTGCATCGCTTTGACATCGGAACCGGCCTCGGGTTCGGTCATCGCGAAGGCAGCCATCGCTTTGCCGCCGGCGACCTCTGGCAGCCAGCGTTGCTTGAGATCCCGGCCGGCGGCCAGGGCGAGAGGCATGGAGCCGAGGCACTGAAGGGCGAACACAGCATCGGCGAGCGGCGATCTGGCGGCGAGAGCCTCTCGGATGAGACAGCAGGCGCGCAGGTCGATCGCCTCCGAGACCCCGCCGAATTCCGCGGGAACGGCGTAACCCAACCAGCCACCTCGCCCCAGGAGGCCCAAGACAGCGCGCGCCTGCTCGCGGGCGGCAGAGTCATCGGAGAGGGTTGGCAGAGTTGAGATGTGAGATTCAGCGTAGAGCTCGATCTCGCCGGCAAGATCGCGGTGCTTGTCTTCGAGAAATACCCGAATCGTCTCGATATCTAGGTAGTGAGTCGTCGACATCAGAAGTCCTGAAGTTGGTTTCGACGAGCCCTAAGTGAACTTAGGATCCCGCTTCTCGATGAAGGCTTCGTAGGCTTCTCTGAAATTGGCATCCTCCATGCAGGCAGCCTGAATTTCGGTCTCAGCCGCCATCGCCGACTCCAAGTCCATCGTAGCCTCCCGCAAGATGAGTTTCTTGGTGACCTCGAGTCCGAAAGAAGGTCCCCGCGCAAGTCGCTCGGCCCAGCCCAGAGCTTCGTTGTGGAGGTCTGCATGGGGTACCACTCGATTGTAAAGGCCGATTCGATAGGCTTCCTGGGCGTCGATGAAATCGCCGGTCATCAGCAGTTCCATCGCCCGGCCCTGACCGACAATTCTGGGTAGCAACCATGAGGCTCCCATATCGGCCCCGGAGAGCCCTACCTTGGTGAAGAGATACCCGATCTTGGCCTTCTCGCTGGCGATGCGCACGTCACAGGCCGCAGCGATTACGGCTCCGGCTCCCGCCACGGTGCCGTTGAGCCCAGCGATCACCGGTCGGCTGCAATGCAGGATCGATAGGATGAGCTCGCCGGTGACGCGGGTGAAGTCGAGTAGTCTCCGGTAGTCGCGATCGAGGAGCTCTCCGATGATGTCTTCGACGTCGCCGCCCGAGCAGAAAGCTCGACCGGCACCGGTCAAGAGAATCGCCCGTACGCCCACCTCCCGGTCGAGCCGCAGGAAGGTCTCCCTGAGTTCCTCGTACACTTCGAAGGTCAGGGCGTTCAACCGATCGGGACGGTTTAGGGTGATCGTCGCGACAGCCGTGGTTTGGTCGAGTTCGTAGAGAAAGCTCTTGGGTTGACTCGGCATGTTTCCTTCTAGGGCAGAACCGCCGTAGCTTCGATCTCGACCTTGGCTTCCGGCTCGAGGAGGGCGCTGACCTCGACCAAGGTCGTCGCCGGGTAGTGATTTCTCATGAATTCTCGGTAAATTGCGCCGATGTCATGGAGGTGGGCGAGATAGTCGGATCGATCCACGACATAGATCGTCAGACGACCGATGTGGGTCGGAGCACCGCCGGCCTCTTTGACCACCTGAAGAACATTTTCTATGGCCTTTCCAAACTGCTCAACGAAACCGGGACCCGCCATCTGGTGTTGCTCGTCCCATCCCACCTGTCCGGCGATAAACAGGATATGACCGCCGCGGTGAGCCAACATGCCGTTGGAGTAGCCTGGATGTGCACCCAGGCTTGGCGGGTTGATCGGTGTAAATCTGGTGAGGACTTTGGTCACGACTGCACTGTACCTCCATCCAGCACGATCGCCTGACCGCTGATTCCTTTGGCGCGAGGATCACAAAGAGTCAATACCAGGTAGGCGATCTCTTCTACTTCCATCAAGCGATTCTGCGGGCTGGTCTGCTTGAGATTCTCGAGGACTCTTTCCTCGGGTGCGCCGGTCTTCTCGACGATGTTCGCTACAGACAACTTCGTCATCGGCGTGTTGACATAACCGGGGCAGACGGCATTGACCGTGACCCCAGTGGTGGCGACCTCAGCGGCGATCGCTCTGGTGAATCCGATCATTGCGTGCTTGGAGGCGGCGTAGGCAGAAATGTAAGGGGCGCCGATTTTTCCGGCGATCGAAGCGATGTTCACGACGCGACCCCAGCCCTGCTCTATCATCGCGGGCAAGAAGGCCTTGGTACAGAGAAATGCGCTCGTCGTATTGACCGAGAAAATTCGGTTCCAGTCATCTAGGGTCGTCGACTTGAGAGGCGATGATATGGCGATACCGGCATTGTTGATCAAAATATCCACCCGGCCCAGCTTGGCGGTCGCTGATTCAAACAGATGCTCAATCTGCTCAGGGTCGGATACATCGCAAGCGATCGCCCACGACGGTTGAGCGAGTGATCGAGCCACGCTCTCAATTTCGTCAACGGTGCGGGCGCTGACCACGACACAGGCCCCCTCCGCCGCCAGAGTTGTGGCGATCGCGGCGCCAATACCTCGCCCTGCGCCGGTGATTAGCGCAGTCTTGCCTTGTAGAATCATGCGGTAACGTTAGGGAGGGTGTCAGCGGATGTCAAGATGGTCGCGGTAGTTTCTACTCGAGGAGGAGCAGATGGCGAGGGGTAAGGCGAGTACGATTGAGGAGTATATGGCGGAACTGCCTGAAGAACGACGAGACGTAGTTGCATCGGTGCGGGACCTCATTGTCGCCAACCTTACCGTCGAGTTCGGGGAAGAGGGCTTTTTTACCGTAACGACGCCAACTGCAAGCGTCATCATCGCCGACTGGCCGGCGAGCTTGCCCGGCGGCGGATACTAGGCGCGCAACACCTCGACCCCGTACGCTTGAATCCGCTCATCATGGGTACAAAGCGTGTAACCGCGCATCGCCTGCGCGATGAGCAATCGATCGAAGGGATCGCGGTGGTGCCAAGGTAGTGTTCGCACTAGCAATGCATCTCGGAAGTCTAGCGAGATCGTTTCAAATCCCACCTCCAGGAGGGCAGGCTCGAGCCACGACTCTGCAGGGCCGGGAAGTTCAATCTTGTCCAGCGACTGTTTGATAGCTATTTCGATTGCGCTCACTGCACTGACGACAACACGATTGGCTGGATCCTCGAGAGCCCGTGCGACTCGAGGTGAAATCCGTTGCGGGGCACTCAAGGCCCAGAGCAGTACATGGGTGTCGAGCAGGATATTCACAGGTCATTGCCTTCAAAGGCCTTGTGCAGGTCATCGGGCAATTCATCGAAGTCCTGACGTATCTTGATCTGACCTTTGAAAAGGCCGAGTCGACGCGGTCGATCTCGCCGCTCGAGCGCGACCAACCGCGCCACAGGCTTACCGGATCGGGCGATGATGATCTCCTCCCCCGCCGCGGCCCGTTCCAGTAGACGCGATAGGTGAGTTTTGGCTTCGTGCACGTTGACTTGACTCATGCTCATAATAGACTAAGTCTAGTCCAGTCCGCGACGATTGACAAGTCGATCGAAGATCATTCGTATCGTCTTTTCTGAACTGGGTGGTCTGGAA
Source organism: Thermoanaerobaculia bacterium (assembly GCA_036446675.1). GTDB lineage: Bacteria > Acidobacteriota > Thermoanaerobaculia > Multivoradales > JAHEKO01 > JAZFTL01. Next base: position 287 of record JAZFTL010000136.1, on the reverse strand, counting down.
GGGGATTGATGACTTGGGGAGGGGCACCGCGTGACCAGAAGAGGATTCTTTCTAAATCGATTGATAGACTGGCACATACTCTCGGAAGCTCTTCGAAAATGCATTCGGTTCAATCCGCCCTGCTTAAAATGCCGCTGACCGTTCGCTATGGTTTGCTGCTGGCCTGTGGTCTGGTCTCCTTGGCAACCCTGGAGCACAGCTTCTACTCTCATCGATTCAGCCTCGAGCTGTATACCGGACTCGTGGGCTTGCTCTTTTTGACTGCGGGAGTTGGCATCGGCGTTGGG
>JAZFTL010000135.1:0-8409 GCA_036446675.1 Thermoanaerobaculia bacterium | reverse complement strand
CATCGTCGATGCGTCGCAAGGGGTGGAAGCCCAGACGGTGGCCAATCTCTATCTCGCCCTGGAGTACGACCTCGAGATCGTGCCCATTATCAATAAGATCGATCTGCCTTCGGCGGATATCGATAAGGTAAATGAGGAGATCGACGCAGATTTGGGTCTCGATCCTTTTGAAGCGGTCCTGTGCTCCGCCAAGCAGGGAGTCGGAATCGAGGAAGTCCTGGAGGCGATCGTCGAAAAGATTCCGCCGCCGGCGGGTAGCGCCGAGGAGCCCTTGTCGGCGCTTATCTTCGATGCCCAATATGACACCTATCGAGGTGTAGTCCTGCTCTGCAGAGTTCGAGAGGGTGTGATGAGAGCCGGCCAGAAACTACGCTTGATGCACACCGGCAAAGAGTACGAGGCTGAAGAAGTCGGCCTCCTACAGCTCAAGCGAGTGAAGGCCAAAGAGTTGGTTGCGGGCCAGGTCGGGTACGTCATAGCTGGAATCAAGACCGTGCGGGACATCTCGATCGGCGACACGATTACCGATGCCCATCGGCCTACCGGAGAAGCTCTCCCCGGTTATAAGGAAGCCAAGCCGGTCGTTTTCTCCTCAATCTACCCAATGTCGAGTGACGACTACGAAGATCTCAGCAAAGCCTTGGGCAAACTGGTTCTGAACGATGCAGCTCTAACCTATGAGAAGGATTCGTCAGCCGCCCTGGGATACGGTTTTCGGTGTGGGTTTTTGGGCCTCTTGCATTTGGAAGTGGTGCAGGAGCGGCTCGAGCGCGAGTACGGGCTCTCTTTGCTTCTGTCAGCGCCGTCAGTGCGCTATCAGGTGACCTTGACCGACGGCAAGGTGCTGTCGGTTGACAACCCGAGCTATTATCCCGATCCGGCCAGGATCGAGGCAGTTGAAGAGCCGTTTATCAAGGGTTCTGTCATGATGCCGGAGAAGTACGTCGGGTCGGTGATGGAACTCTGTCGAGACCGGCGCGGCGTCGGAACTACCTTCAGTTACTTAGCCGTTGGGAGGGTGGAGCTGGTCTCGGAGCTGCCGCTGGCGGAAGTCCTCTTCGACTTTTACGATCGGTTGAAGTCGATCACCCAAGGCTACGGCTCATTCGACTATGAACTGCTCGAGAACCGACCGGTCGATCTGGTCAAGGTGGATATCCTGGTCAACGGAGAGCGCGTCGATGCCCTGTCGCAGCTCGTGCAGCGTGACAAGGCGCGCCGGCGGGCGGTGCATTACTGCGATCGACTGGCCGACACGATTCCCCGACATCAATTCAAGATCGCCGTGCAGGGTGCCATCGGCGGTGAGATCATCGCCCGTAAGACGATCAACGCCTTTCGCAAAGACGTCACCGCCAAGTGCTACGGTGGTGACATCACCCGCAAGCGTACGCTCTTGGAAAAGCAGCGCGAAGGCAAGAAACGCATGAAGACTGTCGGTGCGGTCGAGATCCCTCAGGAGTCGTTCGTCGCAGTGCTGAAGACCGATGTCGGTTCATGAGGACGTAGTGTCCTCCGGTCTATATCTCCATATTCCCTTTTGCAAGTCAGTGTGTCCCTACTGTGATTTCGCGGTGCGGACGGGTGGAGCCGCGTTGCGTCGAGAATTCGTAGACTCTCTTCGGTCGGAAATTGAGATGCGCCGGGGGTACGAGGCAGTTTTCGATACGATTTACCTGGGGGGAGGCACGCCTTCAGTTTTGGAAAGCGAGCAGTTGACTCAGATTCTGGAGTGCGTGGGCACATCTCTTGACGTGGATCACAGGGTAGAGATTTTCCTCGAGGCTAATCCGGAAGACATAACGAGTGAAAATTTGATTTTGTGGCGTGAGCTGGGAGTGACTTCCCTGAGTCTTGGCGTACAGTCCTTCAGCGAGAGGGCGCTGCGCTTTCTGGGGCGGAATCACACTCCTCAACAGGCCCGTACAGCGGTCGAGCTCGCCATGAAGTCGGGGTTTGCAACAGTTTCGGTCGATCTGATTTACGGACTTCCAGACCAGACCGTCGAGAGCTGGGAGCACGACTTGCAAGCAGCGGTCGAACTCGAGCCCGATCATCTGTCGTGCTATCAGCTGACGATTCACCGCGAGACGGTCTTTGGCGCGAGACGCTCTCGTGGCCTGCTGACGGAACTTGTCGACGAGGTCCAGAGCGAACTCTTCGAGAAGACTCACCAATACCTGAAGTTCCAGGGATATCCCGCCTATGAGGTGTCGTCGTTCGCCAAGAGTCCGGAGCACCAATCTCGACACAACCTCAAGTATTGGGACCACACCCCGTACTTGGGGCTCGGCCCATCCGCACACTCGTTCGCTGGGAGGCGTCGGTGGTGGAACGTGCGGAGCCTCGAATCGTACTTGGAAAGAGTGGCTCAGGGGAATCTGCCGATCGATGCCGGAGAAGACCTCACTCCTGAAGACCTGCGATTTGAAGCGGTCATGCTCGGATTGAGAACCTCGCAAGGCATCGACCTAGAGGCGTTTCGAAGTCGGTGGGGCCTCGACTTGGAAGGTCTGAACGCCGATCTCGTCGAGGAATTGGTAGAACAGGGCCGACTCAGCGTCCGTGGCCATCGGCTGGTTCCTTCCGCATCTGGTATGGCTATCGCAGACCGGCTGGCGCTGCGGTTTGACATCGGTGTTGCATTCGACTCATGATTCCTTTCCATTGTCCTTGGAAGAAACCTGAAGCGGTCCATGCGAACGGTTGCACTGGAACTGGCAAGTGGTCGCTGATAGAGTAGATAGAGTTGATGACTGAAAAGAAAGAAGGAGACTCACCATTTCTGCAAAAGTTTTTGTTGGTAACCTGAACTACACCACCACCCAAGACGATCTCTCGAAGCTACTCGGAGCTGCCGGTGAAATCGTCGACGTATATCTGCCTGTGGACCGCGCTACCGGTCGGCCGCGGGGCTTCGCATTCGTCGAATTTTCTGAGCCGGAAGGGGCTGCGGCGGCGATTGAGCAATTTGACGGTAAAGAGCTGGGAGGGCGCGAAATGAGAATTAACGAAGCAGAAGATAGACGGCGGCCATCGCCTCGGCCATCCTTTTCTTCTGGCGGCAGGGGAGACTTCGGCGGCGGTGGAGGAGGCGGCGCTTCGGCGAGACCGTCTCGTCCTAAGGGAAGCCGACGTGGTATGCGCGGCAAGAAGAGAAGTCTCTAGTCCGAACCCCTCCTTGCGTAGATTCGTTGCCTCCACGGAGCACGTTGACTACCTGCACGGGTGAGCGGGCCCTTGGCGGTGGCATTTCGGCCCGGTCCGAAATGGTTTTCTCTAAGGTCCGCGAGACCATAAGTGCGTTCTCTATTCTCTCAGTGATGGGGGAGAAATGAAGGCCATATCCTGCACTGGTCTTTGCTTGGCTATGGTCCTGGGAGTAGTGACTGCAAGGTTGCTCGAGGCGCAGGCAGGGGTGGCTCAGCATCCTGTGGTGGATCAGTCGATTGCTTTCCATGGAGGAGAGCTCTACCGAGCTTCGGTGACGTCGTTGGAGCTGTGCTCGAAGTCCGGGTGCGCAGATATTACGGCTCAGCTGGACGGCGGACTCTATACGTACACCGTGACCGGCATGGTACACGAGGGCGAAAGAACCGTCGTGGCTTCGAATGAGCAGATCGAGTGGACCCAAAACGGAGTGCGGCGGACGGTTTCGCCGGACTTCGAGCAGCGACTACGGAATTGGGTGATGGCGAAGGTCTATTTTTGTTTTCTGCCGTTTCGCCTGAATGATCCTGGAGTTCTTAAAGAGGACCTTGGGACGGAGATGTGGGACGATCGAGCGCTTCGCAAGGTCAAAGTTACCTTCGGATCTATGGCGAACACCGAGGAGTCTGACGAGTACCTTTACTGGTTCGAAACTCAGTCAGGCAGGCTGGAGCAATTCGCCTATAGCTATACCGGCTCGCCCGGGGGCCTACGTTTTCGTCGACTCAGCAACTATCGCCGAGTTGGCGGACTCCTCTTCTTCGATCAAGAAAACTGGGGTATCGAAGGAACCGGCCTCTCGGTCGATCAGGTGACCGCGACATTCGTCCAAACCAATATGACGCTTGTCTCTCAGGTTACGTTGCAGGACATCAGGGTAAGTCCTCTCGAGCACTAGCCCGAACTTCACACCAGGTGATAGGCATTGCGCTGTCGTCAGAGAGTGTGCATCGGGGGGAAGACTCGTTGTTCAAGCCCGGCGATCTCTCTGAGCGCGGCTTCCGTGTAGCGGGAGACCATGAGACTGCGCCACTGGGCTTGGAAGTCGGTATTGTCCATCGGCGTAGCAGGCTTGCGAGCCAGCCGAGCCGCCTCTTCAATGACCTCGGGGTCGAGCTTCTTACCGGCCAGATATTCTGATGCCGCCGTGGCGGGCAGGGGCATCGATCCTACTGAGCCCAGGTAGATCTTCGCTTTTTCGACGGCCCCGTCGCCGTCAAGCCAGAGGGCCGCCGCCACGGAGAGTACCGCGAAGTCGATCGAACCGCGCCGCCTCAGCTTCCAGAACGAGGACTTGCAACTGTCGGAGCGGGTCTCGGGCCCCAGTAGGATTTCGATGAGGATTTCGTCTGCACGTTTCCCGAGGTATTCGATTCCATCGTCTTCAAAGAGTCGTACAACGGGGATGACCCGATCACCGGCACTTGAAGTCAGGCGGACCCGGGCCCCCAGGGCACAGAGGATCGGTGCTGAGTCGGACGCCGAATGGGCCCAACAGCGCGGTGAACTCGGAGCCACCCAGCAGACTGTGCCCGCCTCTTTCATACAGTAGTCGATCGATCGGCGCCACTCTTCGGTCTGATTGTAGTAGGTGCAACGTGTGTCGAGGCAGAGGTTTCCCCCGATGGTGCCCATATTGCGAAGCGGCGGAGAAGAGATTGAAGCAATGGCCCGAGCCAGAGCCGGGTAGCCGTGCAGCACGGTGGCGTCGCGGGTGATCTCGTCGAGAATAGTTGTTGCCCCGATCTTGACCTCGCCATTGCCGGAGACTCCAGCGAGTCCCGGCACTTCCATCAGGCTTACCACATCCTCGGCAGTTTGATGCCGTCGCTTCATGTTCGGCCACAGGTCGGTACCTCCAGCGACGAGCCTGGTATCCGGCCCGGCGGAAGCGAGAATCGTCGCCACTTCCTTTAGGCTGGTGGGTCTATGGAAGCGAAATCGAGGTAGTCGTAGCAACTATCTTCTCCCTAAGTTCTCAGATTCTTCTGATCAGTCGGTGGTGAGTTTGCCATGCTTGTCGAGAGCGTCTTCCCGACTCGTCATGGTTCCTGTAGCCGATCTCATGCCGCTACGTAGTTTGCTTTTGAAGTCGGAGATGGCGCGACCGTCTCCTCCTTGTTGGGGAGTCGGAATCTCGAGGGTCTCGCCGAAATCGAAGTCAGGAAACCCCTTTGGCCCGAATCTACCGGCCTGACCGATGGTCTGATCTTGCAGGGCCTTGAGAATCATATGCGGATGAATCGGTACTTGATCGATGCGCACGCCGACGGCATCAAAGATGGCGTTGGCGACGGCGGGCATGATGGGCAAGAGGGGACCCTGCCCGACCTCTTTGGCACCAAAAGGACCTTCGGGGTCCGGATCTTCGATGATGTAGCTGGTCACCGGCGGCATCTCCAGAAAGGTCGGGCTCTTATACTCGAGGAGCGATGGCATCTTGTGAACGAGCGAGTTGGACAGATGCCGCGGCAGGCGACGAAAGGCCTGCTCTTCCATCATCGCTTCGCCGAGGCCCATATAGACCGATCCCTCGATTTGACCGATCACCAAGGTGGGATTGATGCATTGCCCGACGTCGTGCGCCAACCAGACGTGAACCGGTCGGTAGAGTCCTGTCGTCGCATCGACTTCGACTTCGATGACACTCGCACTATAGGAATATGCGGGCGCCGGTCCGACTCCGGCGCCGCGATACTTGCCCGGAGAGCGTGGCGGAATGTAAGAGCCTGTCGTGGCGAGGGTTCCGAACTTTGCTTCGGTAGCGATACAGGCCTCTTGGAAGCTCATACCGGCCTCAGAATTCTCGCAGTCAAAGACCCGGTTGCGGGCAAAGACAAGCCTGGATTGAGGGACTTCGAGATGTTGAGAACAGGCCTGGGCCAAGAGATCGCGGGCTCGCTCGGCGGCTTGGATGGCGGCATTTCCTACCATCAAGGTCACTCGTGAAGAGTAGCTGCCGAGATCGACCGGGGTCAGATCCGTATCAGCCACACAGAGGCGGATGTCTGCCAGCTCGATGCCGAGAATCTCCGCTACGATAGCGGCCAATACCGAATCGGAACCCTGGCCGATTTCAGCTTCTCCGCAGAAGACTGCGACCCCTCCCGAACGGTCGAGCTTGATTTGCACTGCGGATTGCGGCATGTGGTTCCAGTAGATCGGCAGGCCGGCTCCACAGAGGTAGGAGCCGCAGGCAAGACCGAGACCCCGTCCTTTGGGAAGTTTTCCATAGCGCTCGCGCCAGCCGCTACCCTCGACCACCGCTTCGATGCATTGGCGCAGCCCCATCGATCCGATGCGCAGCCAGTTAGCGGTGACCGAATCAGCCGGCGCTAGATTCTGCAGACGGATGTCCGCTGGGTCGATGTTGAGCCGGTGGGCCGCCTTATCGAGCTGTACCTCGAGGCCGAAGCGTGGTTGGGGAGTGCCGTGCCCACGCTTGGGTCCACATGGCGGCTTGTTGGTGTAGTAGCGAACCCCCTCGAATTCGTAGTTGGGCAGGGTGTACGTCACGGTCTGCAGGGCGCCGGTGTAGTAGGTCGATGCGACGCCATAGCTGCCGTAGGCGCCGCCGTCGAGCGCCGTCTTGAGATGTTGGGCCAGCATGGCTCCTGACTTGGCAAATCCTGTTTTGAGCTTCATCAGCACCGGGTGCCGACCCCGATGGCAGTAGAAGACCTCTTCTCGATTTAGAGTGATTTTGACCGGTCGACCGAGTAAGAGAGCCAGTTTTGCTGCAACGATCTCGTGGTTGAAGATATCGCTCTTGCCGCCGAATCCACCGCCGTTGGAACAGGCGATAACTCGAATTCGCGACGCCGGAAGTTCCAAAACTTTCGCCAGGGCTCGATGTACATAGTGGGGAGTCTGAGTCGACGAGTAGAGCGTCACTCGGTCTACATCTTCGGTTACAGCGACGGCAGAGTGTTGCTCCATGGCCAGATGGGTATTGCCTTCATAGAAGAAGAAGTCTTCGAGCACGAGATCGGCATCGGCAAAGCCCTTCTGCGGGTCCCCGAAACGCATCGCCGTACTCTTATGAATATTACCGCCCTCTTTGCTGTAGGAGTGGATCCGCGGCTCAGGGGTCTCGAGCGCATCTTGAAACGTCGCGATGGTTGGCAGAGGATCGTATTCGACCTTGACCAGAAGTGCTGCCTCGTGGGCCGCGTCCTCTGTAGTGGCCGCGACCGCTGCGACTGGATCTCCGACGTATCGCACCTTGGCCGGGCAGAGCGCGTGCTCGTCTTCTGAGACCGGCAAGATTCCGAAGCTCACCGGCATCTCCTCTCCGGTGAGACCCGTGAGGAACCCGGGGACTTCCTGTGCAGCGGAGAAGTCGATGCTCTTGATAAGGGCATGTGGCACCGTCGACCGGACGAGCTTGGCGTGGCACATCCGGGGAAACGACAAGTCGTCGGCGAAACGGGTTGAGCCCGTGACCTTAGCGCGGCCGTCGACTCGACGAAACGGCTTGCCGATGAGGTGCCGCTCTCGTTTTAGGTCCGGCTGATGCGCGGGCTCCGGAGTCGACCCGGTCGACGGATCACGTTGCGGAGCTGCCGTAGTCGAGGCAGAGTTCTTGACGGTGGCGGCGTCGGTCATGGGAGTTGGAAACTGACGATCATTCTTCTGCTAACCGCTGACGATCTATTGTTGAGCCGCTACTTTTCGTTTGTAGGTGCCGTTAAAGAGATCCTTCCAGGTGGTACCGCCGTCCCTCGAGGCCTGCCAATGTTGGCGTACGTCGCCACCTTCCAACGGATGCCAAGTAATCTTGTGCATCACCCAACCGCCATCCCTTGCCGGCATCTCGCCCCACATTGTCATCTTGCCGTCTACCAACTTGCCGGCTATGTCGAGACGACCACCACGACCGTCGACCCAGTTCTGGTGCCACTTCCCGTCTGATTTGTAGAACATGTTGAGGCTCCGACCGGTGCCCCCTGCAGCTCCTGTCCAGGTCTCGGTAAGCACGCAGCCGGCCAGGATGGATTCGATCGTGTTGGTTCCAGCAACCGAGCCGTCGGGGCCGAAAACGTCCCATTCGCCAATCCAAAAATCGAATTGTCGATGCTCCTCGGCGGTGCAGGGTGCTGGCGGTGGCGTCGACCCAGGGTCCGGTGCAACAGGAGTCGTGGCAGATACCGAAGTCACAGCTTCTTGAGGCACCGCGGCAACGCTCAGACATCCCAG
>JAZFTL010000134.1:0-2699 GCA_036446675.1 Thermoanaerobaculia bacterium | reverse complement strand
GATACGTCGGGTTGGCTTACTTTGGGCGCCGCCGCTTAGAGCGTAGCGAATTGAAGAAGCTTTACCGTCACGAACCAATAAAGCCCTCTCACGAGCGCTTTTATCACCTCGACAGCATTTTTGAGCTGACTGAAGCGAACTTGTTTTCCGAGCTCATCCACCTGATCGACGGTGGCACATCCGGCTTTCCTGAATCTTTTCGCCGACTGTTTGATGACATTCGTGCCGCCACTGATTGGGTGCATGGCAAGAGCGATCTCAAACAGAGAATTCTCGCAAAGATCGAGACCTACCTTCCCAGGGACGAAGAGCTGTTAGTGGCTCTCGACAGGTTGGCCATGGGCAATCGCAAGCTCATGCTCATCACCAACTCCGGGTGGTCCTTTGCGAGTCAGGTCTGCTCGTACCTACTTGAAGGCGACGTTCAAGGATCGGGCAGATGGCGAGATCTTTTCGACTTGGTGATTGCAGAGTCGAGCAAGCCAACGTTCTTTCGCGAAAGCCGACCTTTTATTCAACTCGACAAGAGCGGCCAAAGGACTCAGTCCACTGACACGCCGGTGTGGGGAGGCCTCTACCATGGAGGATCCCTCGGAGGCCTGATGCGTCTGCTGAGAGTTCCCGGTGAGCAAGTTCTCTATGTCGGCGACCACATTTACAGTGACGTGGTTTCGTCAAAGCTCGAATCTACTTGGCGCACTGCACTTATTGTCAAAGAGATCGAACAGGAGCTCGATATCCGACACAGTCATTCCGAAGATTTCCGGCTAGACCACGAACTCAAACAGCGCCTTGGAATCCTTGGCCTGCGGATGGACCGCCTCCGCGATTCAAGAGGTCTCTTGAAAACGCAATCTTTCGGCAAGAGTAACGGAGATTCCCCTGATCTCGCCGCGGTTCGGAAGGTGCTGAAGGCGGTGACGGATTCTCACCGGTCCGTGTTGCGTGAAGAGGCTGATCTCGCTGAGAATCTCGACCGAAGGCTCAATCCCTATTGGGGCTCCTTCTTCAAGCAGGGCAACAGTAAGTCGCGTTTCGCCGGCCAACTGGAATCCTACGCCTGCCTCTATACCTCGCGAGTCAGCAACTTCGCCTTTTACGGTACCAATCACTACTTCAGAGTTCTCGAGGATCAGATGGTCCATGAAGTCGAGCCCGAGACGTGTAGCGATTCGTGACCTCCACCTGCAACAGTCCAGAGGGCCTCATCTCCCCCAGGCTCATCTCCCGTCGGGCACGGGCTGTTGTCATCATTGCGGTTCTACCATTCCTCTCCGGATGGGACACGGCGGCCGGTTGCCCGCGATTGCCGGAAGCCACAGGTTTCCAGGGTCGAGGACCGGTTCTACCACTTGATGTCAGGGACCTCGATCCAGCCGTCCGCGATCTGATTGAGCGGCTCGCTTCCGAGGTTCGAGCTGATCCGTCTAACGCTAAGGTGCACGGCGAGCTTGGCCTCGCCTACGCGGCGAATCATCTTTGGTCGGAGGCGAAGCGCAGCTTCACAGTGGCCGGCGAGTTGGACAGCGACAGCTACGATTGGCGTTTCTATCGAGCTGTCGCACTGCAGAATCTCGGCAAGCTGCAGGCAGCTTATCTTTCTTTCGCAGAGCTCGCATCGCAGTATCCTCATTCACCGCCCCTGCTCCATCGGCTGGCGGACTCTCTTCTCGAGAGTGGTCGCACCGAAGATGCGGCGCAGATTTTTCGAGACCTGATCGAAGTCGAATCGGAACTCTCACCTGGCTACGTCGGCTTGGCCGAGTGCCAACTTCGAATGGGCCAGCCTCGAGACGCGGTGCTGACTCTGAATAAAGCCCTGACCAAAGATCCAAACTATCACCCTGCTCACTATCTGCTGGGAACCGCCTTACGCCACCTGGGAAGATCAGAGGAAGCAGCTGAGCATCTAGAGCGAGGAGTCGGTGGATCGATCGAGTACATTCCTGACCGGTACGCGAGTGCTCTCGAGAAGTACTCCGTCAACCTTCCCTCACGCCTCGGCCAAGCCGCGACGCTGCTCTCAGCCGGCGACTACCTCGGCGCCTCTTCACTTCTAGAAGAGACTTTAAGATTCCATCCCGACAACGTCACACTCTTGAACGACCTCGCAGTAGTTTACCTGCGCGCGGACCAGCTCGACCTGGCATCCTCTCGGCTCGAACAGGCGCGCGAGAGGGATCCGAGTCACTTCGGTACGTACCTCAATCTCGCTTCCCTAGCGATGCGGGGCCACCGTTACGAGGATGCACTGGAGTATTCAAACACCGCTACCCAATTCGCCCCTCACCTGGTTCATCCTGTTCTGAGCCGAGTATCCGCCCTCATGGCTTTAGGCAATTCTATTGCTGCCCAGGAAGCCCTCGAGACTGCGCTCGAGCTCAACCCAGATCACCCACTCCTCGTTGCACTCGCCAGACGTGTAGCAGGGCTCGCTCCCCATGAGTAGCTCGAACTTACGCTGGTATACGAGTCGGGGTGGTACGGAACGTCGAGCTCCGGCCAGGTCCGCGGCGATCGTCCTGATCATCATCGCCGGCCTTCGACCCGGGATCGCCCAGTCTGGGGCTTCGATCCGGCAAATCGGGCGGCAGGATCAGAGAGCTCCATGGTTCGAGGATGTGAGCCGCCGAGCCGGAGTTCACTTCAAACATGTTCGGTCCGTTGAAGAGCGCTACTGGCTGCCTGAAATTATGTCC